>NZ_JBKFGG010000027.1:0-116405 GCF_056171975.1 Paenibacillus terrisolis
CCACTTCCATCGTAAAACGACCATAAAAAAAGGCCAACCAGAAATTCTGGCTAACCTGATAATACGAAGACCGCTATTTTAAGCATGAAGGAATGAGGTGTTTTGAGGACATCGTTGGCCAGGACAATGTAGACCAGACCAAACAATTTGTTCTGACGCAAATCCTCGAAGTCGATCCGGTACCTGGCCGGTTTTTTCTGCTCTGCTGTTATGATAAATTTTAGGGGGTGTCCCAAGCAATTTTGGGACCCCCCCTTCCATTTGCAATAAAAAGAATATTGAAGCGAGGAACGCATTTGGGAGCGCTTGGCATCCTTCTGGTTCTTTCTAATGAGCCCAAGCGGCGGACAAGAGCGGATTGAGTTCGATATTCTTTTTATATATTCTTTTTATTTATATTTGGTCGTCTTCAGCAGTTCCGACAAGTCCACGAAATGGTATCCCTTGGCCCGCAGCTCCTGAATGATCTCCGGCAGCGCCTGTACGCTGCCCCGCAGATCGGAAGTGGTGCCGCCTCCGCCATGGAGCAAGATGATGGAGCCGGGTCCGACCGTGCGCATGACATTTTGTTTCACCTTATTTTTGTCCAGTCCTCTCCAATCCTGCGAATCGACATTCCAATTCACCACTTTGTATCCGTGCCGTTTCACCCACTTGACCTGCTCCTCGTTGATTTCGCCGTAAGGCGGACGAATCTGCTTCGGCCTATAGCCGATGATCCCCTGGACAAGGACCTCCGTGCGCTGTATTTCGCTTTGAAACTGCTTTACGGAGCGGTTTTTGAATAAAGGATGGGAATACGAGTGATTGCCGATCATATGGCCTTCACGGTGGATTCTGCGTACGAGAGCCGGATGTTTTTTCGCGCGGCTTCCGACTACGAAGAAAGTAGCCTTCACACCGTTTTTGCTTAAAATGTCCAAAATCTGCGGTGTATATCGGGGGTCAGGCACGTCGTCGAAGGTAAGCGCCACCTGCTTGACCTCGGGTCCCCGGAATTTGAACGTTTCCGAATATTTGCGGCGCAGCTCTCCGAGATCAAGCGGTTTGGCCGATGTTTGCTTCGTATCCGATTTCGTACCCTGTTTCGTTTCCTGAGAAGAATCCTGTTTTTTCGTGCCGGACGCCGGAGTCCCCCAGGCATTGCCGCCGGCTATACCCGAAAGTATCGCAAGCGTTAATGTAGTAATAAAACATCGGCGCATCATATTGGGCATTTCATTACTCTCCTTTGTTCGGGTAACATGTCATGATTTGGTATGCCCCGATTCCTGTGAATTTATTAAATTCGTGAACCGGATGGCGTTTGTAAAAAAAGTCACAGACGTCCCTTCCGAAAACATGGTTTCTTTGATGGAGCAGAAATAGGAAAGAGGTGGGCAAATGGCGGAGATTTTATCTAATGAACAAGTTGCGCAGGGTGTGTTTAAGCTGACTATAGGCGGTCAATTTACCGGAAAAATGGGGCAGTTCTACATGCTTCGCGCATGGGATCGGTATCCTCTGTTGTCCAGACCGCTTAGCATTTTTGATCTTACGGAAGACCGGATTGAATTTTTATATCTGGTTGCAGGGGAAGGAACGGGCATTTTCTCGCGATTGCAGCCTGGGGAACAAATTGAGCTGGAAGGACCTTTCGGGAACGGGTTTGCCGAACCCCAAGGGAAAACCGCATTTGTCGGGGGCGGCATCGGGATAGCGCCCTTTTATTACGCGCTGAGATCGTTTCCGGACGCGGACGTTTATCTCGGCTATAGCCGCGAAGCTTATATGGCGGAGGAATTTCGCAAAGCTTCGCGCGGAAACGTCATCGTGGATATCGGCGGAATCATTTTGGATCAAGTGGACTTCCGGGCTTATGACACGATTATCGCCTGCGGCCCTCATCCGATGCTTCATGCAGTGCAGCGCAAACAGGAAGCTTCGGGCACGGCGGCGAAGGTGTACGTTTCCCTGGAGAACCGGATGGCGTGCGGTATCGGAGCTTGTCTCGTATGCAGCGTAAAATATAAAGACGGGCGAAAAAAGGCTTGCGCCGACGGCCCCGTATTCCCTGCGGAGGAGGTCGTGTTCGAATGATCGACTTGTCTACCAACATTGCCGGAGTTCATTTTAAAAATCCGGTAGTCATGGCATCGGGCACATTTGGGTTCGGCAAAGAATACGGTCAGTTTTATGACCTCAACCGGCTTGGGGGAATTTCGGGCAAAGGTCTGACGCTTCAGCCCAAGGCCGGAAATGACGGGATCCGGGTTTATGAGACCCCTTCGGGCATGCTGAACAGCGTAGGTCTGGAGAATCCGGGAATCAGCGCTTTTCTGCGCGAGGAATGCATTCGATGGGAAAAGCTTGACCTGGCCCGGATTGTGAATCTAGGCGGCAACACGCTCGAAGATTACGTCGAAGGAGCCAGGCTGATCCATGAGGATGCGGTCGTTCGCAAGCATGACGGACGTCAGGCCGTAGACATGATCGAGCTTAACATTTCCTGTCCCAATGTAAAGGCCGGAGGAATGGCTTACGGCATTAAAACGGACATCGCCCGCGAAGTTGTGAAGCAAATTCGGGCGACGACTTCCCTGCCGCTAGTCGTCAAGCTATCGCCAAACGCGGAGGATATCGTCGACATGGCGCGGATGTGCGAGGAAGAGGGAGCCGACGGCGTCTCGCTGATCAACACGTTCTCGGCGATGAAAATCGATATTTACAAACGCCGGAGCGTGTTTGACAATCTGTATGCCGGCCTTTCGGGTCCGGCGATCAAGCCGATCGCCCTTCGCATGGTGCATCAGGTGAGCCAAGCGGTATCGATCCCGGTCATGGGCATGGGCGGCATCAGCAGCGCCGAGGATATCATTGAATTTATTATGGCAGGGGCCGCTGTGATCCAAGTGGGGACCTTTAACTTCGTTAATTTACGGGCCGGACAGCAGCTGGTTGACGACCTGGAAGCCTTTATGCGCAAGGAAGGCATCAACTCCTTGGACGAAATCCGCGGAATCCTATAAAATAGGGACATCTCTCTTAAAGCAAAAGGAGGATGGACAAATGGATTTTAGCGACATCAAACTGGAACCTCTCGAGGTAGGCCGCGATCTGCTGCTTGTGATCACCGGAGGGGTGGCCCATATCGGAGCGGCTTCCACCGCTTATGCTGCAAACGGAACGATTGAGGTTCAGACGTCGGCGGTACCGGAGCACAAGGAGCATGTCCTAAGCGGCAAACTGGCGGAACGCGCCGCCGCGGCGCTCGGGAGAACGGTTACGGTCGTCATGGGCATCCATTACGACAATCTAAGCAAAGAAGAAATCAAGACGGTTTCGCAAATAACCGACCGGTTGATGGACGACTTTTTGTCCGCGCCGTTGCCGGGCCGTGAAACCCTATAATCGAGAAGCAGAACGGACAGGTTCTGCTTCTTTTTTGTGCCAAAATACGCTATAACAAATAAAGGCGCGATAATTATTTTGGAGTAATGAAAAGTGATGCGGCAAGAACATTTCATACGTTTGCCCTTTTCACGCAATAAATGACGGAGGATATACTCATGCATAATGAACAACCGGCAAAAACCGATTCAAAATTTCACCGAAAAGCGCTGTCCGTACCGGATGCGCAAGCAAAAGTACTACCATACGCCGTCCGCGGCGAGTTTGAATGGGTATCCTTAATGGATGCTCAAGGCCGATTTCTTGCGGAAGATGTGACGGCTCCTCATCCATATCCGCATTTTCGCCGCTCGGGTATGGATGGATATGCGATCCTCAGCGCGGACACGACGGGCTGCACAGGGACTCAGCCGGTTGAGCTGGAGGTCGTGGATGAAATTCCATGCGGTTTCCTGCCGAAGGTGGCCTTGACCCCCGGGAAAGCGGCTAGGATCATGACGGGCGCCAAAGTTCCCGATGAAGCCGATGCGGTCGTCATGTTCGAAATGACTGAAGCTTTTGAGCGGGAAGGGAAGCCCCATATTCGCCTGATCCGTGAAATCGGACAGGGCAGCAATATTACGCCGATGGGTTTTGAATTGGCGGAAGGCGATCTGATCTTGCGGCGTGGACAAGAAATTTCACCAGGTGAAATATCCGTTCTGGCCACCTTTGGCATTCATTATGTACCTGTTATGAAACGGCCGCAGGTCGCTATTTTTGCTACCGGTTCGGAGCTGCTTCGGGTGGATGAGCCGCTTCAGGACGGCAAAATCCGCAACAGCAACACTTACATGCTGGCAAGCCAGATCCGGATGGCCGGAGGCGAGCCGCATATCCTCGAAGCGATCGAGGACGATCTGGACTTGGCGAAGGCCAAAGTTCGGGAAGCTTTTGAACGCTACGATTTGGTGGTTACGACCGGCGGTGTGTCGGTCGGAGATTACGACATTATGGCCGATCTCGTTTCCGGCGGGCAAGTGGAAATGCTTTTTAACAAAGTGATGATGCGTCCGGGCAGCGTGACCACGGCCGCCGTGCATCAGGGAAAGCTGCTGTTTGCGTTGTCCGGAAATCCGGGCGCCTGCTTCGTGGGCTTTGAGTTGTTCGTAAGGCCGGCTATCGGGACCATACTTGGTGTTCCTAATCCGTTTTTGCAACAATTTGAAGCCGAACTGGCGTTTCCTTTTAAGAAGGTGAACAATTTTACCCGGTTTGTGCGCGGCAGTCTAAAAGCGGAGAGCGGAAAACTGCTTGCATATCCCGCTGCGCTGGACGAATCCAGCGTGATGATCACCATCAAAGACAGCGATGTCCTGATTGTGATTCCGCCGTCCCATCAAGGCAGGGAAGCGGGGGAAACAGTCACCGTTATAAGACTTCCGGGCAGCCGGTTTTAACTGCTAAGATCGTGAAGGGGGATGAAAGGATGCCGCCAGTCGTACAAATTGTCGGTTATAAAAAGAGCGGGAAAACAACATTGATTTCCCGACTGCTGGAGATATTTAAGGTCATGAATTTTAAGGTCGCCGTCATCAAACATGACGTACACGGATTTGTCGGAGATCAGGAAGGAACCGATACATTCAAGCTCCGCCAATCGGGAGCGGCGGCTACGGCCATTACTTCTCCGTGGCGGACGGCCGTGGTGGAAGAACGGGATGCGGCGCTAAACGAGCTCGTCGCTCGCTTTTCTTCCTACGACCTCATCCTGGTAGAAGGATTCAAGCGGGAGGCCTATCCGAAAATATTGCTGCTTCGCGGGCCTGAGGATAAAACGCTGCTAAGTGAATTAAGTGAAATTTGCGCGGTGATGAGCGGGGAAAAGGGGGAAGAAGAAACCGGCAATTTGGCCTCCGAAGCTGCCGTCCCTTGTTTTAGCTTTGATGAAGTCAAAGAAATCGCCGGTTTTATCCTGTCGGAGTTTCTTTCCGCACAGCAAAAAACTCCCGGCTTGTAGGCCGGGAGGGATCCTTACGAGCTACCCGCTTACGCTCCGGTTTCAACCCGGCGCTCGATGGCTTCGGACATCGTTTTATCGGTCAAATGAGCATATACTTCGGTTGTCTCCGTAGAGGCGTGGCCGAGCTGCTCTTTGGTTTTGTAGATATCGTTCTGCAGATAATAATCGGTGGCAAACGAATGGCGCAGCTTATGCACGGTCAGATAAGGCTTGCCGAACCGTTTGGCATATTTGATTATCATCGCCTGAATGGCCCGCTTCGTCATCCGCTTGCCTTCTTTTTGCCCGTTGGGAATGGCTACGAACAGGGCTTTTTCCCGTTTGGGCGTGCGGTACCTGGTTTGACGGAGGTTTGAATAGTGGGCTAGATCTTCCTTGGACTGTTCTCGAAAATACACCGGGGTTTTGAACGACTCGTCGTTATGCCCTTTTCGGAAAACATGGACCAGCTTGTTAGCCAAATCAAGGTCGGCGATGTTCAAATTCACCACTTCCGAAACGCGCAGTCCGGAATTCAAGATCAGGCTGACGATGCAGGCATCCCGTTCTTTGTTCAACTCATAGGCGTACAAAGCCTGCTTGTTGTCCTGAATCTCCCGGCCGTAACCTTCCGCGACATAACCGATGAACTCAAGCAGTTCGTCTTCCTCCAGAATTTTGCCTTTCAGCTTGGCGGCCGTATCCTTTGGCTTGTGAATCCGCTTGATTTCCACCTTGGCCATAATATTGCGTTTAAGCAAAGGATAAAAATTCTCATCTTCGGCAATTTGGCTTAAATAATGAAACATGGAACGAAGGGAGGACATTTTGCGGGAAACCGTCGTTTTGGAATTCGTACCTTCCGTCCGCGTCATCAAATGCAGGCGATAGCCGACGACGCTCTCCATATGAAGGACCTCCAGTTCCTGCAGCGAAATTTGCGCGTTTGTCTCGGCGACCGACAGCCCTTCGGCGCGCAGCCAGCCAAAAAACTGCTCGTAATCCCGCACATACTCAAGCAATGTAGAAGGAGAGAGATCGGGAAGCTTGTAATCGATAAACTGCTGCACGAACCAAGGCATGGAGACCAGCTTCTCATCCAGCCTTTTGCGGTCGATGCTTTTTTGAATGTTCATTCACGCCACCTCCGGCAGAGAACTATACTGTTACGAGAAAGATGTAATCCGGATCGCCGTGGGGTTGCGAAACTTCATGAATTTGCACGTTCCCGTAAAAGGCTTTCAGCCGTTCGGCGAACTCCGGAGAAGGGGTTGCGCTCCAAAAAGTGATGCATCCGCCCGGACGCAAGCGCGCCGAAAGCGATGTCAAGCCGTGTTCATCATACAGCGTTGCATTTCCGTCGAACACTTTCCAGTCGGGCCCGTTGTCGATATCAAGGCAGATCAAATCATACATTTCGCCGGTATCCTTTAACCAAGCAATGAGATCCGCGTGCACCAGCTTTGTTTTGGGATGGGCCAAGGCATTGGAAGAAACCGGGGACAGGACGTCCTGGTTCCATTCGATCACTTTTTGCTCAATTTCGATGACGGTGACTTCGCTGACGCGGGGATCAAGCAGGGCCTCCTGCAGCGAAAAGCCGACGCCGAGCCCGCCGATCAGCACCGAGCCGGGATTATCGGTCTTCTCAAGGGCGCTGCGAACCAGCAGCCGCTCGGATTCACCGTTATAGGTCGCCATTAAAAAGGTTCCGTTGCTGATGATTTCAAAATGTTCGCCTCTACGCTGAAGCTGAATTTCTCCTCTTGATGTAGAAGCTCGTTCAATAATTTCCACAGGCAGGTCATAATCATTCAAAGCAAGTACCTCCGAATAAAGTTGTCATAACAAATATTATGTTAACTAAGTCAAAGGGTCGCACGGTTGAACTTTTTCAGCAGTTCGCCAAAGGTCCGGGATTCCTTGTCGCTCCAGCTCTCGATACGCAAACGGATTTGATCCATCCGCGCTTGCTTATAGGCGAGATAATCTTTTCTGCCAAGGTCCGTGACTTGTAGAAAATAGGCTCTTCCGTCCGAAGGATCGGGCTGGCGCTCGACGTAGCCTTTTTGCTCCAATGCGGCGGCTTGCCGGCTTACCGTGGAGATGTCGAGATGGAATTCATCCGCGAGCGCTTTGACGCCAACGGACCCGTGAGCGATGATTTGATGAAGCAGAAGATAAGCGGACCGATCCAGATTGCCGATTTTTTTCGGCGTGGAAATCGAGGTGATCCGGCGATACAAAATGGCGATTTCGAGTTCAATAGTTTCCAGGGCTTGTTCATCCATGAAAGGTACCTCACAGCAAGACTTTTTATTAGCATATCGTACCATATACCCGATTCGTTTTAAAATCGCGGGCATACTGTCAATAACATATGATTGACAAGAATAGGGGAAGTAGTTGTATAATACAAACGCAATACTTTCATCATACAACTAGTTATTGCGGAAAGCTATGATTTATTCAGAAACCATTTAGGAGGATTCACATGCAAGCGCATGAAATCATGATCAGCCCCGTTTATAAGGTGAAAGAGACCGACACGGTCCGCTCGGTTATTGAAAGATTTATCCAATACCGGATCAGCGGCCTGCCTGTCGTCAATGAGCGAAACGAAATCGTTTCTTATATCAGTGACGGCGACGTTATGCGCTATATCGGCAAACACCGCGATGTCGTCGTAGACTCGGTGTATTTCGTTGCCGTGTTTAAGGGCGATCAAGAGGCCTTTGAACAACGCGCCAAGCGGCTGCTTGATTTGAACGTCAAGGAAATCGGCAAGAAAAAAGTGTACAAGGTATCCTGGGATGAAGATATCGAGGATATCGCCGCGATTTTGGGCAAGAAACAAATCAAAAAGCTTCCCGTTGAGCGCAACGGAGTGCTCGTCGGGATCATCAGCCGCGGAGATGTGATCCGGCATTCGTTCAAATCGCTGTTGTAATCGCATTAAATTTCATACCTGAAGGGAGTTCTTCCATGCCATCCACATCTTCTTCATCTTCAAACTCCTCATCATTGTCTTCGGATGGGGTACTCGCCGGGGAGGATTCCGCAAAATCCAGCCTGCTGAAGCAGCCCAGAGCCGTATGGGCCGTGTTTTTCGCATCTATCATCGCCTTCATGGGCTTGGGGCTGGTGGACCCGATTTTGCCGGCTATTGCCAAGGATCTGAAAGCCTCCGAAAGCGAAGTGACGCTGCTGTTCACCAGCTATAACGCCGTCATGGCCTTGGCAATGCTCATAACCGGGGCGATTTCCTCCAGAATCGGCATCAAACGGACTCTGCTTTCCGGTATTGTCATCATCGCTATTTTCTCTGCGGCCGGCGGATTGTCGAACAGCATCTGGTCGATCATCGGACTCCGCGGGGGATGGGGACTGGGCAATGCCTTATTTGTCGCCACCGCCCTTTCGGCGATTGTCACTTTGTCCAAGAACGGGACGGGCAAAGCGGTCATTTTATACGAGGCTGCGGTAGGCTTGGGAATATCGGTGGGGCCGCTGCTGGGAGGCTGGCTTGGCGCCATCTCCTGGAGAGGGCCGTTTCTGGGCGTTGCCTCACTGATGGTTATCGCTTTTATCGCGCTGAGTCTGCTCATGCCGAGGTCGGAGAAGCGGCAGGGAATCCGGCACACCTCGGTACTGGCTCCGTTTCGAGCCATGAAATACCGTTCCCTCGTCGTGCTTGGCATGACGGCCTGCTTTTACAATTTCGGATTTTTCACTCTGTTAGCTTACGCGCCGTTCGTCATGAATCTCGATGCACACGGACTGGGCTTCGTATTTCTCGGATGGGGCCTTTTGCTGGCGGTCACTTCGGTGTTTATGGCGCCGAAGCTCCAGGAACGGTGGGGGACGATCAAATCGATGTGCGCGATGTTGTCCATTTTTGCCCTGGTTCTGCTGGTCATCGGTATCTGGACCACGCATTTATGGGTGGTCATCGCCGCGGTGATTTTTGCCGGCGCGCTGCTTGGCAATAACAACACGCTGATCACGACAGCCGTGATGAATGCGTCTCCGGTCGAAAGATCGACGGCTTCGGCTGCTTACAGCTTCCTGCGCTTTTTGGGAGGCGCGGTGGCGCCGTTTCTGGCCGGCAAGCTGGCGGACTGGTTTAATCCGCATGTGCCGTTTATCGTTGGCGCAGGTTTTGTCTGCGTGGCGGTGCTGTTCATTCTGGTTAACCACAAGCACGTCAAACATGTCGATTTGGCGGAAAGCCATCATTAAAAGTCGGCGCCGTACGGCTTATAGTCACCCCGAACCGCAAAGGTTGGGGTGATTTTTCTTTTGGCATGGTATAATGAATCGTTATGTTTTGTCACCATGAGGTTGATTAGTAAAAGGAGTTTGCCCGCATATGAAATTTAACGTAAAGCACTTATCTTTCTTCGTGATTCAGGCGGACGGGAAGGAAAGCCAGATCAGCAAAAACTACAAGCATTACCAGACGCTGGACGGCTACGAATATTTGGACAGCGAGATCAAACCGTTTCTGGACGGGGAATTCAACCGGATCGCCAAAAGAAAGGTCGAGAAAAATCCGGCCGTTGAGCAGGCGCCCACCAAAATCGGGCGTTTTATCGTCGAGCCGGGCTATGAACTGGACAGCAACCCGAATTTCAACATGTTTGCCCGTTTGAGGGCGGCGGAGGACAAAGAGGATTTCAAAAACGCCTGCGATGATCTCGTGCGCGGTTATCTGGACGCGAGCTCGGTACGCGGAGGGGCGTTGATCGTCGTGCAAGCCGAGCTTGATAAATATTCGGAGGATCCGTTTATTTTCGTGCTCAAATGCGATTTTGAACCGAAGATCGCCCGAGTTTCCGATGAGCGCAGCTTGATCAGTCAGGTCGAGATGGCGATCAGCGCGCGGAACATGAAGTCCATTCAGTATCCCCATATGCTTGAAGAAGGCATGGTTGACGAGTGGGAACTGAAAATCCATCAGTCCTCCCACGCCAAGTATTTTGAAGATTTTCTGCGATTCGTGACCTATGAAATGTCGATTCCGGAAATCGTTAACGAGCAGGTTATGGAGTTCGTACAGACGTATGTGGAAACGAAATGGCCGGATGAGAGCCAGGAGGAACGCCAGCAGGTCGAGAAAGAGCTGGAGCTGTGGGCGGCGAGCGAAAAACGGGATCTGCAGGACAAATGGGAGCCGGCGCAGGTGGCCGAAGCCGCGGAGCGGATCGTGGAGATCAAGCCGGAAATCGAGCTCAAATTTCGCATTGGAGACACGCTGGTCAAGGGACGGCTCGCCGATTTCGGAGACCAGATCCATATCGCCAGATTGAATGGGCGTTACGCGGTCATCCTCGAAGGGGACTCCTTCACATTCGATAGAGCCTTTTCCCCGGTAGAGCTGCTGCAGCCCGATCCTTTCGAAGAGGTCGCGCAGCGGATTCTGGAGAAGAAAGTCGAAGACGACGATGATTTACCGCCATTTTGAGGGGTAATTAATAGCGTTAATCATGTCGTTACAAAAAAGCCCGATTCACCGGCTGGTTTAAACCATCCGAGGATCGGGCTTTTCGAATTACAAATCCAGCTTGGCGAGTTCCGCTTTCAGCTTGTTCGCCGATTGCTGGAACTGAACCAGTTCCTGATCGCTCAGTTCCAGATCAAGCACGCCGCGAACGCCGCTGCGGTCAACGATGCTCGGCACGCCGAGATAAACGTCGGATACGCCGTTGTAATCGGTGAGCAGGGTGGAGACGTTGAGGACGGAGCCTTCGTTTTGCAAAATCGAAACGATGATCCGGTCGAGCGCCAGCGCAATCGCATAGGAGGTCGAGCCTTTGGCGTTGATGATCTCATACGCGGCGTTTTTGGTGCTGTTGAAGATCTCTTCCCGGTCCTCATCGGAAAATTCCAGTCCAAGTCCGGCCACGTTCGCGAGACTCCAGAGCGGAAGCTCCGAATCGCCGTGCTCCCCGATGATGTGGGCGTGAATGCTGCGCGGGTTGATCTTCTTGTTCTGGCCGATCAGATATCGGAAGCGGGCGCTGTCCAGAATCGTGCCGGAGCCGATGACCCGGTTGGACGGAAAGCCGCTCTTTTTCAAAGAAACATAAGATAAAATATCAACTGGATTGGTTGCGACCAAAATGATGCCATGATCGTTATATTTGACGATTTCGCCGATGATGCTCTCAAAAATAGAAGCGTTCTTCTTAAGCAGATCGATGCGGGTTTCCCCGGGTTTCTGGGAAGCGCCGGCCGCGATCACGATGATGTCGGCATTGGCGCAATCGCTGTAATCGCCCGCCCAAATCTTGACGCCGCCGGTAAATGGCAGGCCATGGTTCATATCAAGCGCTTCGCCAAGCGCCTTTTCTTTATTCATATCGATCAGAACAAGCTCTGAAATGCGCTCTCTAAGCATTAAAGTGTAGGCCGTCGTCGAACCGACCGCACCGGTTCCGATAATGACCACTCTGCTGGGACGCAATCGGGTTTTCATTTCTTTTCATCTCCTTGAGTGTATTCTCCAAACTTTAGGTTACGCCACAGCCGGGATTCTTAATCCCGAAATCCGCGTTCGAAAGGGGCTTTTGCTCCCCATCCAAGCGAATATGTATAAATTCTTCTTTATTGTACACGAAACCATCAAAATTTAAAGTAAAATGCGGAAATTTAAGATTTTATCAATATGTTTACGTAATTAAAGTTATGTAAACTATTTGCGGAATGAGAACTTTGTAACCGGCAAGTAACCATTCTGTAAGGACGAATCTCTCACTTTATATTATTCTAGTAATATGAAAAGAGAGAGGAATATGGTGAAAGAGATGCCTTACCCAGACCTTGCAGATAAAGACCGGAAGCCGTCGAATACCGGTTCGAAAACGCCTTTGAGCACGAAGCTTATCATATCCTCCGCGCTGATTTTGACTACGCTTTCCATTATTTTAACGGCTGCGGCCGTTCAGACGGTCCTAAGCGGCCGATCGGGAGGACATTCGTCGGCAATGCTTCCGCCCAAACTAACCGAATCGCAGTCCAAACAAGCGGTGGCCGTTCAGACGAAGCTTAACTCAAGCTCCAAAAGCTCCGTTGTTTCGGCAGTAACCGGGCAAGGAAATCCGGTCCAATCTGCCGATAAAGAAGCAACGCCCGCCGTCACCGAGGGTCGGAAAACCGTCGATTCCGATCAAGTGGAGTCCGAAAACGAGGAATCCCAAAACAAGGATGTACCAAAAACGAACCTTGACTCAAACAGCAACAAACCAAGCGGTTCACCGGCCACCGAGGTCCTCAAATCGAATCCGCCTACGAAGACCGCTCCCGGAGCGAACCAGTCCGCTCCTCCCGTCAAGCCAGCGGTAACTAAGGTTGTCTATCTGACCTTTGATGACGGACCGAGCAAGTATACGGAGCAGATTTTGAAAATATTGGGCCGCTATAAAATTCACGCCACCTTTTTTATGATCGGCAACCAGCTTTCCGCCAATAAATCAAGCGTTAAAGATGTGGCGAAAGCCGGCAACTACATAGGATTGCACAGTATGACCCACAGCAAGAAAAAACTGTACGAATCCGGCAACTCCGCAACTTTTCTCAAGGAGTTCGCCCAAGAACAAAAGCTGGTGGAGCAAATCATCAACGTTACGCCTTGGTTAATTCGGGCTCCTTACGGCAGTAAGCCGGATGTCACCAAAAGCTTTCGGGACGACATTGCCGCAGCCGGCTATAAAATGTGGGATTGGACGGTGGATTCCGACGATTGGGAATATCCCGACTATCCTGACCGGATCATGCAGCAAATCAAACGCCAGACCCACCGCAAAACCGAAGTGATCTTAATGCATGAGAAAGCGCAAACCGTGAACGTTCTGCCTCAAGTCATCGAATATTTGGAGAAGCAGGGATACGCTTTCGCCGTATATAAGCCAGAGCAGCATTTTTCCGTCAACTTCGCTAAGGATCCGAGGCTGTGACCTCTTAATTCGACCTATGGTATAATAGTAGACATCGGTTTTCATAGACATCAGCAATAGACAGTCAGATGCGCAAAGCGCGAAAGTGAGGGAGTTCACTCTTGAGATTGTGGGGCAAGCTAACCGGCATTTTTCTTGTGGCATGTCTTCTGATTACGGCCTGCTCCGAAGAGCAGCCTCCTAAACCCGTACAGCCGCCCACCGCAAAGGCCGAGCAGCCTGAAGAAGGGCAGACGATAACCGTGCTTAACCCGGAGTCCTCGGAGAACAGCAGCCAGACCGCGGCGACTCCTTCCGCCGAACCTTCCAATAAGTACCTCATTCAGACCCGGTTGACGGATTTTCAACTGCTCAGCGCGTCAACCGGACTTGCTTGGGGCAACACAAGAAGCGAGCTCCGTTTGTATATTACTCAAGATAACGGAAAAACATGGACGAATATTTCTCCTGCGGCCACGGTTCAGTTCCCAAGCACGCCCGTATACGGCAAAGACATCTATTTCATCGATCCCGACCACGGGTGGATTGTCCGCAACGCGGCAGGCTCCGGGGATTCGATCGTGCTGCATACGACGAATGGGGGGACCACATGGAAGGTCGCCTCTTTCGCCGGTAACGACAAGGTCTCGGCCATGTATTTCGCGGATAAGGACCGCGGATGGATTCTCACGGCCAACGATGATTCCGATCGCGAAGGAAAAACATTGTTCGTGACCGAAGACGGCGGATCGACCTGGGAGCAGATCATGAGCAGCGAACAGCCGGTTGGCAGCGGTAAACTGACTCCGGTTATCCCTAATTCGGTTTATCCGGTTTCCATGGCGTTTGTCGATCAGCAAAACGGTTTCGTCAGCGCGATAAAAGCGGGGCTTCCGACGCTGTACGCCACGAAAAACGGAGGCCAAAGCTGGGCGGAAAAATCCGAGTTTTTCAATTTGGGCAAATACAGCACCTGCAGCAGTTTTACGGTCGGCAGCCTTAATTTTTTCCCGTACGATTTTCAAACGGGCTGGATTCCGGTTGGGTGCAGCAGAGGGAATTCCACGAAATTCAACGGTTATTTCACCAGCGACTCCGGGCAAACCTGGTCCGTGGTGCCTTTCCGGCTGTCTTGGCAGACCGGAATCAACGAAAAGCTGAATCCGACCTTCTTGAACGACAAGGAGGGGTGGACGATCCTGGATTCCACCGTTTATCATACGGTCGATCGGGGAGCCGACTGGAACCCGCTGCCCGAAAGCAGGAAGCTAACGGAGATCATGGCGGATTATCCCGAAGTCGTCAAACTCAGGTTCTTCTCATCCCGGGTAGGCTGGCTGTTGGTAGGCAAAGAAGACAAAAATCGCTCTTTGCTGCTGCAAACGAGAGACGGGGGAGTAAGCTGGCAGGTGTTGTAATTAATTGTTGAAGGTGCCTCATCCTCATAAGCCTCATAAACCTGAATAAAATAGCGGCATGTTACGGTCTTATTTTCCGGATTCCGGCGCGCCCTGCGATAATAGGGGCATAAAAGGGCCTTATTGATGCGCAAACGGTGCCAAAAGCGGTGATTTCCCGGCGTTTCGAGAAAATAACGCCCTTTCTGGCCTCTATTTCACGCAAAACGAGCGATACAGGCCCGATAGCGTCCTTTTGTTCCTTTATATAGGCTGGCTGAGATGCTTCAGCGTATTTTAACAGTCAGAACCCTCTATTAGACAAAGTGTCCATGAGGACACTTTTTTTGTGACGTTCATCATATTGTGAAAATTATCACGTGCGTTGCTCAAACTTTGTGATATATTTAACTTGTAAGGAACGACGGTAACAAATACAAAGGAGCGGCGCTCCAAACCAACCAAGGAGTGGATCGAAATGAAAGCGACAATTCAAGACACGGTAACCCGCAACTACCTTCAATTCTGCTATACTTGCGATGACGCTCACGAATGCACGAATGAAGAAATGTGCAAAGCTTGCTGGGCCGAAAAAGGCTTGGATGAAGTTGAAACCGACGGTGCTGAAGAAACCCGCCAATTGCTGCTTAGTTACTATGCATAATTCATACGTCATAGATAATGATTCTATATAACCTCCGGCTCCGCAACTCGGAACCGGGGTTTTTTGTATTTACAAAATTCTAGGACAAGATTGACATAATTTAACGGTCCGGTGAATAACAAGTTTTGTTTAGGCCGGCATATACATAAGCCTGAGGGAGAGAACAACAGAGGCTGGAAACTACCTCTTATAAGGAGGGGGATGCATGGAGTCTTTGACGGAGATGTTCGGCGTCATGAACACGGCTTTGCCGGTTCTATTTGTCGTTTTGTTGGGGATTGTCCTGGTTTCCGCCGCCGGCGGCCTCTTTCGCGGAATCGCCAATAACAGGAAACCGCTTCTCAGCGTTTCCTCCGTTATTGTCGGCAAACGGACCGAGGTCTCCCATCGGCACGATACGGATACTTCGGTAAATCGCTCGGACACGAAGTATTATTTAACGTTTGAGGTGGAAAGCGGGGATCGGCTGGAATTCGTCGTAACCGGCCAGGAATACGGTCAATGCGCGGAAGGGGACGAGGGAAAGCTAACCTTCCAAGGCAGCAGATA
Organism: Paenibacillus terrisolis; assembly: GCF_056171975.1. Taxonomy (NCBI): domain Bacteria; kingdom Bacillati; phylum Bacillota; class Bacilli; order Caryophanales; family Paenibacillaceae; genus Paenibacillus; species Paenibacillus terrisolis. The sequence goes on from NZ_JBKFGG010000027.1 coordinate 15,919, forward strand.
TCAAGGCTTCGAGCGAATCCGGAAAACGTACGTAACGGAGCTGCAGGAATACCGCGATTACCGGGGCTCCCTATAGAGGAAAATGTTCAAAAGAATAGAGCTGTCCCTCGGACAGCTCTTTGTTGTGCATAAAATTAAGAAAATGCCTTCACTGCGGCTTTTTCCGACAGCAGGGCCTGAGCGACGGCCCGCCCGCTTGAAAAGGCGCGCTCGGCGAGTTCGCCTTTGCCCTGACAGCCGTCCCCGCAGAAATAAAAGGGGACGTCCTGCAGCCGATTTGGAAGCAGCTTGTTGCCGTAAATGTTTTTGACGCTAGCGACCATCGCTTTTTTGGAGACCCGCTTGACTTCAACGGCATCGCGCCAGTTCGGATAATAGGTATCGAATAATTTCTCCATTTGCTGCAGCTTGTTCTCTAAATATTGCTTCTTTTGCTCTTCATCTGGGAAGTCATCGTTCAAATAGGCGATTCCTTGCAGCAGTTGGCCTTCCGGAGGCGCCACCGTATGATCGGTCGCCGAAACGTCACTGATGAACAGCTTATTATCCATATCGCTGATGTAATGGAAAGGACGGGCGACCACTTTGGAAAAACCGATATCATACACCAGCACCTCGGTGGACGTATTGTCCTTATACGGTTCAAGCTGCGGCATCCATGGCGAGTTCTCCAGCAACTTGGCCACCTGCTGAACCGGCATGGCGAAGATGACCTGATCGTAAACCTGTTCCTGCCGCGTTTTGGTTTGCAGTACGAATTTTCCATCCGCCATGGCGATCGATTCCACCGGTTCTTTCACCGCAATCTCCCAATTCGGACTTAGCTGCGTCTTCGCAATCAGCTGATTGGTGATTGTCGCCCAGCTCCCCAAAATGTAGTTCACCGGTTTATGGGAAAGAAACAGATTGTGATAATATTCGGAAATCACTTCGCCGGATACTTTCCTGGCATCCTCAGGGGCGATAAAGAAGTTGGAGCAAACGAGATGCGACCAAAGCTCTTTGACGTCGGAGGATGCGTGCGAGTGATCCAGGTAATCGCCCAGCGTGCGGTGATGTTTGACTTGATGAAGGTTGCTGATCACCGCGGCAATTTCGCCGACAAATCTCATTTTCTCCATGGCGGACAACACGTCCGTTTTGACGATATTGACGAAGTCGAGCGGAGCGGGGGTTAAGCGCCCATGTTTGGCATACATGACTTTACGTTTATCCACTTGCTTGCTTTGGAACTTGAGACCAAGCTCTTGCTCCATGTGCTGCAAGGTGTGCCTATCGATGCCATATACTGCGTGTGCCCCATAATTCAGAGTAAATCCCGATTTCTCATAAGTAAAAGCTCGGCCGCCCAACTGCGGGCTTCGTTCAAATACCGTACCTTGAGTTTCCGTATTGCCCGATAAGTACGCAGCAGCCGTCAAGCCGGCCAGGCCGCCGCCTATAACCGCAATTCTCATGGTGGGAACCTCCTAAAAGGTGTTATGAAGCCAAAGATTTACCTTATTCATTTACAGTATATGCTATTCGTGAAAGCGCGTCCATAGAAATAGACACGAAATGTTCACTATTGCAAAGGCTTTCAAACCGAGGCGAAAAATTCCAGCTCCTGCCTAATTTTTTCCGCCGGAGAGACACGAGGATAGGCTATCGCACATACAATATAGCGTTCAGTCAGGGATGGAAGGAGGAACGAGATTTGGCTGTCATAAAAGTGAATTCCGAAGACGTCAAGCTGCTGGCCCGTCTGATGAGAGCGGAGGCGGAAGGAGACGGAGAAACAGGCATGCTGCTGGTCGGCAACGTTGGGGTCAACCGAATCCTGGGGAACTGCCTTGATTTCCGCGATATCCGGCTGATGAACCAGATGGTTTTCCAATCGCCCGGCGGTTTTGAAGCCACAACAAAGGGATACTTCTATCAAAGCGCGCGCGATTCGGAGATTCGCCTGGCGCGGCGCGTCATAAACGGGGAAAAGATACGTCCCGGCTCCAATGCGCTTTGGTTTTTTAAGCCGGCCGGCGACTGTCCCGCTACCTGGTACAATCAGCAGAATACCGGACGCTATAAGGCGCACTGCTTCTTTGCGCCAACACCCGAAGATTGCCCTGCTGTTTATTAAAACACCGAATAAAGGAGGAATTTATTCATGTTTAATCAGCCGTTCAGGCCCGCCGCCTATCATCCCGCAGGCGGGAGTACTTACCCGGGTCAACCGCCCCAAATGCCAAGCGGCAGCCCGATGACGCCCGGCGGAACCGTGGTGCCGACGCCGATCCCGACCTATGAACAGTCCTATATCGAAAACATTTTGCGTTTAAATTTGGGGAAAGTCGGAACGTTTTATATGACCTACGAGAACAACTCCCAATGGAACGCGAAAATTTTCAAAGGCGTTCTGGAAGCCGCCGGCCGCGACCATATTATCATCAGCGATCCTGCCACCGGCCAGCGCACCATCCTGCTGATGGTAAATCTGGACTACGCCACGTTCGACGAACCGCTTGTCTATCAATATCCCGGAACCATCGGGTCGCCGCCTGCGGCAAGATGGTAATGCCGGAGTGTCTTCCAAACAACCCCCATTATCCGTAAAGGGGGTTGTTTGCATTGGAAATGAATTGGCTTGTTAGCATGTATCGCAGTCATACGACATCGTTTGACTGTGTAGTGTATAATAATATAAATAAGTGAAGATATTCTGACATGCATGATTATGCAAGAAAAGGAGTTGAATCCATTGGGGAATTGACGCTGTTAACCATATATGAATTCAATAAACATCAATATCATTTTCAACCGCGAAGGAGGTGCACCTATTCTTCGCTGAGCAAGCGGGAATAGGAATTGTATTGAGTGACCCTTTACCGAGTCTGTTTTACGTGGGACTAATGATTCTGCTGGTTCTGCTGAACGGTTTTTTCGTATCGGCCGAGTTTGCGATCGTAAAAGTTAAAAGCGGCCGGATCGATGCTTTAGCTGAAGAAGGACGAAAGACCGCCGTCGTCGCCAAAGGCCTGATGAATCATCTGGAAGGTTATTTATCGGCATGCCAGCTGGGAATTACGCTCAGCTCGCTTGGATTGGGCTGGTTGGGAGAACCGGTGGTCGCGAGGCTTTTGTATCCGCTTTTTGAGCTGGCGGGAATGGGAGAAAAACCGGTATATTATGTTTCGCTTACGGTCTCATTTATTCTGATTGCGACATTCCATATCGTGCTAGGCGAACTCGCGCCCAAAACGATTGCCGTCCGCAAAGCCGAGACGGTGGCCATGCTTTCGGCTTGGCCGATGAGAATCTTCTCTTGGCTGATGTTTCCGTTCATATGGGTGCTTAACGCCTTGTCCGCTTCCCTGCTCCGCCTCGTCGGGATTTCGCCGGTATCCGAGCAGGATTCGCTTCATACGGAAGAGGAAATTCGGGTGATGATGAAAGAGAGCAGCGAAAGCGGCCTGATCGACAGCACGGAAATGTCGCTGGTGGACAATATTTTCGAATTTGCCGATACAACGGCCCGGGAAATTATGATTCCCCGAACAGAAATGATCTGTTTATACACCCAGCATACGCTGGAAGAAAATCTTGAAATTGCCTTAGAAGGCACTCGCACCAGGTATCCGGTGTGCAACCAGGACAAAGACCATATTATCGGCTTCATTCATATTAAAGACTTGATTCGGTCCAATAACCCGGACTATCGCAGCCTGATTCGACCGATTATGGCCGTTCCCGAATCGATTCAGATCAGCGATCTAATGAAACGCATGCAGCGGGGAAGAACGCAGATTGCCATTCTGATCGATGAGTATGGCGGGACCTCAGGCATGGTGACGCTGGAGGACATCGTTGAAGAGATCGTCGGTGAAATTCAGGACGAATTTGACGAAGAACGTCCGGGAATCGAGCAATTGGACCATAAAACCTATTCAATCGACGGTTTGATGCTGATTGAATCGATCAATGACCGGTTCGGCTTTGAACTGGATTCCGAGGATTACGACACGATCGGCGGATGGCTATATTCCCGAATCGACATTTTGCCGCCCCAGGTCGGGCAGTTCGTAGAATACGACGGCTACTCCTATGTGGTGGAAGAAACCGACAACAAGAGAATTTCACGCGTCAAATTGATCAAGCAGCAATTTATGCCTCTGGAGGAGGCTGGCGCATAACATAAGTTTTCTAGATGAAGCGATGCGGGCAAAGGAAAAGCCAAACCTCGTTAATCCCTGAAGGGGAGAGAACGCGGTTTGGCTTTTTAACGTCGGAGCTTAAATCAGAATGCCCAGTTTCCTTTTGCGAAAATAGGTTCTTCCTTGCCGTCGGCGGTAATTCCGAAAATGTCCATTTCGCCGGAGCCGACCATAAAGTCTTCGTGCGCCAAGCTGGAATTCAAACCGTGCTGCGCAAGCTCGTCGGGAGTCATCGATTTGCCGCCATCCAGGTTAAAGGCATAGGCATTGCCGATCGCAAGGTGATTGGAGGCATTTTCGTCAAAAAGCGTGTTGTAGAACAAAATGCCGGATTGCGAAATCGGCGACCCGTGGGGAACCAACGCTACTTCGCCCAAGTAATGGGAGCCTTCGTCGAGCTCGACAAGCTGTTTCAGCACATCCGCGCCAACTTCAGCCGTATAATCGACGATTCGTCCGTTTTCGAACGTAAGAGTGAAACGGTCTACGATCGTTCCGCGGTAACTGAGCGGTTTGGTGCTGGACACTTTGCCGCTAACTCCGGTCTTGTGCGGTGCGGTAAACACCTCTTCGGTCGGCAGGTTGGCAAGGAACGTGTTTCCTTGGGCGTTGATGCTTTCCGCGGCTACCCAAAGATGGCCTTCCGGAAGCTCGATCGTCAAATCGGTGCCCGGCGCTATGTAGTGAAGTTTCTTGTATTTCTTGCCGTTCAAATAATCGGATTTCTGCTTCAGGTTCTCGATATGCTGTCTCCATGCGCCAACAGGATCGGGCTGATCCAGCCGTACGGTGCGGAAGATGGCTTCCCACAAAGCTTCAACACGCTTATCTTCGGGAAGATCCGGGAAAACTTTGTCTGCCCAAACTGGCGACGGAACGGCCACGATGGACCAGCTGAACTTGTCCGACATTTGGTATTGGCGGTATTTGCTCATAGCTTTGCCGTACGTTTTTTGGTGATTCGTCAAACGATCGGTAGACACGCCTTTCAAAAGGTCCGGGTCAGATGAAATGACATGAAGGACGGCCGCTCCGTTTTCCACCAATTCCAACATCTCGCCTGCGTACCATTTCGGTTCGTCCAGAAACGAATCGTCCGAAGCCAGGTCGTAACGCAGCCGCGTAACCGTGTCGTCGCTCCAATTCACTTTTACGAAGCGTGCGCCAGCTTCATAGGCTTGTTTTACTATCAAGCGCACCAGTTCGGCCGAATCGATCGTCGCGTTCACAATCAGGTTTTGACCTTTTTGCACGTTGACTCCGATTTTGACCGCCAATTCCGCATATTTCTGCAGCTTGCTTTGAAAATCGCTCATTTTTTCTCCTCCGTCATTGGAAATGGTTATTTCTATATCATACAATATTCTTGTTGGTTTTTGTAATCCGCACCGTTTGATATTGATTTAAAACATGGTACGATATTGCAATAAAGGCAGAATTGAACCTGAAAAGGAGATTTTCGAATGAAGATGATCATTAAAGAAGCCCAGATGCGCAAGGAGGCCGACGGAACCTATCTCGGCAAAACCGTATTCGAGGTGGAATTTCACAAAGTAGGTTACGAAATTACGTTTTTCAGCAAAAAGGGCCAGGAATGGGATTACAGCCTGAATTACGCCGGCGAATCCGGAGATGAAGAAGAGCTTCTAACCGTGGATGCCCGTATTGAAGAGGATGACGAGTGGTTCGATATACTGCTGGATGCCGCGCTGGACACGCTGCCTGAGGCGTGAAGGACAGTAGAGGGGAAAACTGGACTATTTATGTTGAACCAGTGAAAAAGTAACTGGGCGCTGCCGTTATACGTATTCAATCTTTGGTTCAACTTATATAGATACATATCTTATTTACAGCAAGAGGAAAGGAGGAGGCGTTTTTGCTGCAGAAACCGTTTTACCAGATCTCGCTGGGGATCATCTTGCTGCTTACCATCATTTTTTTGCTGCACAAGGTAAACTTCATTTTTAATCCCATTGTGACTTTGGTTCAGATTTTAATCGTACCGCTCACGATTTCCGGATTTTTGTATTATTTACTGCGGCCGATCGTTCACTTTCTGGAAGGCCGCAAATTGAACCGGATGCTGGCCATTCTGCTGATTTACTGCATGTTTGCCGGAGTGATCACAATTTTCTTCATGGTCGTATGGCCGCCGCTGCAAAAGCAGGTTACGGAGTTCATGGCCAACGTCCCAAAACTGATTGCCGGAATTCAAACGCAAATGAACGACATTCGGAACAACCGCTATTTCTCCATGTTTGCGGATCAGAGTAATACTCAGCTTATGGACAAAGTGACCGAATACGTGAATTCGCTGGTTGAAACCGTGACCGGTTATTTATCGCAGGTGTTCACGTTCCTGAACGGATTTTTCATTGTGGTCGGTACGGTGCCTATTTTCCTGTATTACATGCTCAAGGAGGATCAGCGGGTTACGCCGGCGCTTGTTCGGATGATGCCGGAACGGTACCGGAAGGACGGGGAACGGGTAATCCACGATATCGACAATATGCTGAAAGGCTTTATTGCCGGACGGATGATCAGTTCCATGCTGCTTGCCGTCATGAGCTTCATCGGCTTTTGGCTGATCGGACTGCCTTATCCGCTGCTGCTTGCGATTGTGGGGGCTTTGTTTAATTTCATTCCTTATTTCGGTTCGCTGCTTGGCGCGATTCCGTGCGTCATCGTGGCCTTTACCGTTTCCCCGTCCATGGTGATTTGGGTCATCGTCATCGTGGTCATTGCCCAACAAATCGAAGGCAATTTGATCTCACCGTATATATACGGAAAAACGATCAATATCCATCCGCTGACAACCATCGTTTTGCTCCTGATTGCCGGCGATTTCATGGGGATTTTAGGAATGATCCTGGCTATTCCGCTTTACATGATGCTTAAAATCATAGTCATAAAGGCCTATAAAATCTTTGTGGTTAGTAAAGCGGAGGAAATAACGGAATAATTACCCAAAGCGTCCTAAATGCCTTGTAATCGTGATCAAAATCATATCGATAGCCCCTCTGCTTGCGCGATGATAAATCTAATAAATAGATTAATTTTCGCACGGGGGATGATAAATCATGGCAGTAAATGCCAAATGCGGGAAGTTTTTTTACGCATGGAGTAAGATACTTCCTGACGGATCTTTTTACCTGCCCGATCAAGCCCTGCAGGAATACAATATCAGACCGGACTCGAACATTATCCTAATGACAGGGCGAAATACAACGAGAGGATTCAGCGTCGTATGCAAGGAGCTGATCGCCAATTCACCGCTCGCCACCGTATTCGCCAGCATCCCACAGCTTCAACAATTTAAGATACCCGAAGGGCAGACGATTACCTTTAAGGAACGGACCTTTTGCTGGACATACTTGAATAGCAATCAGTACTTTGCGCTCCCGTTATCGACATGGCAAGCTTTCGGCCTGACTCCGGGCGACAAGCTGCTCAGCTTGCGGGCAACTCACCTGGCTTTCAACAACCTGTCGGAAGGACCGTTTATCGAACAGGCGAAGCAGGTTCGCGGCATATTGGTCTATGACTAAACGAGAACGATAAAAATACCGTCTTGCGTGAGCTTATCATCCCGCGCAGCCGGTATTTTTTTATGCCTGAATTTCATAATTCATCTTCTACATACGCACAATGAAGGTAAATGCGCAAGGATGTGAAAGGTATGAAGGCCATTACTTACCAAGGAAAAAAGAAAGTTCGCTTCAAGGAGATGCCCGACGCCAAACTGCAAAAAGACGATGACGTGCTCGTGCGAATTACCACAACCGCGATTTGCGGCTCTGATCTGCATATCTATAACGGAGAGATTCTGGGCATGTACGACGATTATATTATAGGACACGAGCCCATGGGGATTGTTGAAGAGACGGGGCGGGATGTCACCGAAGTGAAAAAAGGGGACCGGGTGATCATCCCGTTTAACGTGGCTTGCGGTGAATGCTTTTATTGCCGGAATCAGCTTGAAAGCCAATGTGATCATGCCAACGAAACTCGCGAAACGGGCGGATATTTCGGTTATTCCGCGCGCAACGGGGATTATGCCGGGGGACAGGCTGAGCTGCTCAGGGTGCCCTTCGGCAATTTTGTACCATTCGTCATCCCAAAGGAAGCGGAGATCGAAGACGAGAAGCTTGTATTCCTGTCCGACATTGTTCCTACCGCGTACTGGAGTGTAGAAAACGGAGGAGTAAAACCAGGGGATACCGTCATCATTCTTGGCTGCGGACCGGTAGGACTGCTGGCGCAAAAATTTGCCTGGCAAAAAGGCGCGAAACGCGTCATTGCCGTCGATCATCTGGAATATCGGCTGGAGCATGCCAAGCGCACCAACTCCGTTGAAACTTTTAATTTTGAGAAAATTTCCAATCTGGAGCAGCATCTTAAGGAGATTACGAAAGGCGGAGCGGACGTGGTCATTGACGTAAATGCGGTACTATTCAAGTGACCGGCGTGTATGGGCTAACCTACAATTTGTTTCCGTTTGGCCATCTGTTCGAACACAACATTTCGCTTAAAATGGGCCAGGCTCCGGTCATTCATCTGATCCCAGGGTTGTTCGGGCAAATCCGGTCGGGACGTTTTGACCCGACGGATATTATCACGCACCGATTGCCGCTAAGCGAAGGCGAGCACGGATACAAAGTGTTCAATGACAAAGAAGAGGACTGCATCAAAGTGGTACTGAAACCTTAAAAAAACGGCACTTCCCTCCTTGAAAGTTTATGGGAAAGTGCCGTTTTGCGTTAGTCTTAGGCTTGGGCGCCGCCAGCCGTATCGCTGAGCCGGAACTCGTCAATCAAGCGGGTATACGCATCTTTGGGGCGCAAGCCGATCAGTTTCTCGAGCGGTTTGCCGTTTTTCATGAAAATAACGGTCGGCAGCGACATAATCCCATATGTGGAGGCCAGCTCCGGCAACTCATCGGTATTGACCTTCAAAAGGTTTACTTCACCGCCAAGCTCCTCATGCAGATCCTCGAGAAGGGGTCCAAGCACTTTGCAAGGCGGACACCAAGGGGCGTCAAAATCAACAAGGGTCAGCCCTGAAGAGGCTAGTTCCCGGGTAAACTCGTTTTCACTGGTTATTCTTTTCATCGTCATATTGTAAAACCTCCCATTCCGGATTTTCTTGAATCATAAACGCGATCCGCTCCTCCAAATTGGCCTTGATGGCGGACAAAGTGGCGATTTGTTCGTTCACTTCCCGAAGCTTGCCGCGATAAACGGGCATAACTTCCCGGCAAAACGCTTCTTTGCTGGTCATCACGCACTGCAGGAAGCCGGCGATTTGCTGCGTCGTTAAACCCAGGCTTAAATAGAACTGAATCGTCTTCACCTGCTCGGCGGACAAGCTGTGATAATCGCGGTACCCGTTTTCGAGCCGATTGGACGAGATCAGCCCCAGCTGTTCATAATAACGAATCGAGCGGATGCTGACGCCGGTTGCCTTCGATAATTCGCCGATTTTCATGATACTCCGTCCTCACCTTCTTTCCTTAGGGGAACTTCCGAGAGTAAAGCTATTATAAACCCTGACATTAATGTGAGGGTCAACAATTTTCTAAGCGGCAAATTATTTAAGTTGAACAAAAGAAAGACAATGGGCAATTAATTCAAGAAATCCAGGAACAACAGCGATCGGAAGAATGTTTCATACGGCTGCCCCACAAGCGCTTCTTAACTCATCTTAAATAGAACACCGGGACAGTGTATAATGGAACAGATGAGGCAAAATATTCCTTGGGAGAGTGGAGCGATTTATGAAACCCGCATTATTGATTATCGATTTGCAAAATGGCTTGTTTACATTAAACCCCCGGTCGCGGGCGGAAATTCCGGCAGTAAGCGAATACATCAACTATACGGCCGACCTGTTTCGTAGGGCTGATCGTCCTGTCGTGATTATTCAGGATTTGGAGGCGGGGGAACCCGGATCGGAAGGCTTTCAAGTCGTTCCCGAAATCAAAATTGCCCAAACCGACCTTCACGTCACCAAGGAATGGAGCAACTCTTTTTGGAAGACGGATCTGGAACAGCTGCTGCTTGACCGGGATACCGATTTTGTAATCGCCTGCGGGTTTGCCGCCGAATACTGCGTGACTTTTACCTTTAACGGAGCGAGGGAAAGAGGATTTGGCGCCGCGATTCTACAAGGGGGAATCATCGGGGAGCATCCGGATTCGGTAGCCAACGTATACCAGGTAAGAAACTTGATCTCATTTCCCGTGATCAGCTCGATTCTTAAAGGGTAAATGCAGCCGGACGGTTTAAAAACGAACTATTTCATATCATAAATTTATAAAATTGCGGAGGTTAAGCGGATGAATGCACACGAAATCGATTATGTGATCATGGGGAACGAAATGCAATGCGTGGAAATTCACTTGGATCAGGGAGAGAGCGTTGTCGCGGAAGCGGGCAGTTTCATGATGATGGATCCGGACATCCGAATGGAAACGATCTTCGGCGACGGGAGCAATCAGGGCGGTGGCGGTTTGATGGGCAAGCTGATGGGCGCGGGCAAACGACTGCTGACCGGAGAAGGTTTGTTTATGACCGTGTTCACCAATGCGGGTTATAACCGCCAGGGCGTCACCTTTGCTTCCCCTTATCCCGGCAAAATCGTGCCCCTGGACCTGCAGCTGCTTGGCGGCAAAATCATCTGCCAAAAAGACTCGTTTCTTTGCGCCGCCAAAGGCGTTTCCGTCGGCATCGAATTTCAGCGCAAGCTGGGAACGGGCTTTTTTGGCGGAGAGGGCTTTATTATGCAAAAAATCGAAGGCGACGGTCTGGCTTTCGTGCATGCCGGCGGGATGATCATCGAGAAGAATCTGGCTCCCGGTGAAGTGCTGCGGCTTGACACCGGCTGTCTCGTTGCCATGACGGCTTCGGTCGATTACGATATCGAATTCGTGAAAGGCGTTAAATCCGCTTTGTTCGGCGGAGAAGGGCTTTTCTTTGCGACGCTGCGCGGTCCGGGGAAAGTATGGATCCAATCGCTGCCGTTCAGCCGGATGGCAGATCGGGTGATCTCCGCTTCGCGCTACACGGGACGCAAAGAGGAAGGAAGCCTGCTCGGCGGGCTGGGTAATTTGCTGGACGGCCGTTAATGGGGATGGATGCGGATCGTGGGTATGTAACAAGGGTTATTGACAATCCGACTTGTTTGTAACTAATATTGTTACAAGAAGAGATGAAGGGGGATGGACTTGAGCATGACGATCAGTTCGCGATTTGCCGTTGCGATTCATATTTTGTCCCTCCTTGAGATCAACAAGGACGGAGTCAGTACCTCGGAGTATATCTCTTCCAGCGTAAATACGAATCCGGTGGTCATCCGCCGCATCATGGGCATGCTGAATAAAGCGGGGCTCGTCGAAGCCCGTCCGGGCGTGGCCGGCGCCAAGCTTGCCCGAGATTTGGACGCGATCACGCTGCTTGATATATACCGGGCCGTCCATGTGGTGGAGGAGGATGGCTTGTTCGCCGTACACGACAAACCCAATCCGGATTGCCCGGTCGGCCGCAACATTCAGGAGGCCATCGAGCCGATTTTCACGTTCGCCCAAAGGGCGATGGAGAAAACGCTGGAGGCCGTTACGCTTCAAGATATCGTCGAAGACGTGTTATCCAAGGAAACGGTGTAAACGGGTTATCCGCATTGACGATTCATTAAAATGCCCTGATTTTCAGGGCATTTTTTTGTTGCCCAAAGTAACTTGGCAAAAATGGGAGATGTTCGGCATCTTTTAAATTGACGATTGACAATCGAATTACATGTAACTATACTGATTACAGGTTAACTTGTAATTAACTTGATTACAACCAGATTGCGCTTCAAAATAGAGAGCATTCAGGCAATAGCAGGAAAGAATAGTAAAGGAGGAGAACCTTATGACGACAACCATTCATGCGGACGCGCAAATCGGCACTGTGCGGTTGAAGGTACGCAGCTTGGAGAAATCCGTGCCATTTTACCGGGAGGTCATCGGCTTAAAGCCGATGAAGCAAAACGGAAACGTGGCGGAACTCTCGGCCGATGGGGAACGGGCCTTGCTCATTCTCGAAGAAGATGAGCGTTTTCGCGTCCTGCCGGAACGGACGGTGTCCGGTTTATATCATTTTGCCATTCTTGTTCCGGACCGGCCCTCGCTTGGTTTAGCGCTGCGCAACCTGGCCAAGCACGGCATTGCCGTCGGGCAAGGGGATCATCTCGTCAGCGAAGCGTTGTATCTGAACGATCCGGACAATAACGGTATTGAAATATATGCCGACCGCCCGAGGGAAACATGGAAGAAAAACGCCCATGGCGAATATGTTATGGGCACCGATCCTATTGATGTAGAAGGGCTGCTGGACGTGTCCGCGCAAGCGGAGTGGAAGGGGCTTCCGGCAGGAACCCGGATCGGGCACGTGCATCTTCACGTTGGCGACCTGCAGAAAGCGAAGCAATTTTACACCGACATTTTAGGCTTTGAGGTTACCGCTCATTATGGCGGGGCTGCTTTGTTCATTTCCGCGGGAGGCTACCACCATCATATCGGACTAAACTTATGGGCGGGAGCAGGTGCGCCGCCAGCGCCGGAAGATGCGGTGGGACTGCGGTATTTCAGCATTACGTTGCCGGATGACCCTGCCTTGGCATCTGTGGAACAGCGGCTTTCTCAAGCGGGCTTGCCGTACGTCAGGGAAGATCACGAGCTCAGTTTTGCCGACCCATTCCAAATCGGCATTAAGCTGGCAGTGGAATCGTAATCTCGATCGGGTACTCATCAATTAAAAAAACGAATAAACTGGAGGTTATCAACATGGCAAAAATTGCGGTAATTGGGGCGGCAGGCAAGGCGGGGAGCCGGATTATCAAAGAGGGAACGGACCGGGGGCATGAAGTGACGGCGATCGTTCGCGATGCTTCCAAATTGGAGTTTAAAGATATTCCGGTTATCGAAAAGGATATTTTCGCCTTGACCGCGGAGGATGTAAAGCCGTTTGACGTGGTTGTCAACGCGTTTAACGCCGCGCCGGGACAGGATCATTTGCACATCGACGCAGGCAAAAGCTTGATTGAAGTTTTTAAAGGCGCGCCAAGCACGAGATTAATCGTCGTAGGCGGAGCCGGCAGTCTTTACGTCGACGAAGCCAAAACACTGCGGGTGCTCGATACTCCGGATTTTCCGGCCGAGTATTTGCCGGCGGCTTCCGCGGCGGCCGAAAACCTCAAAAACCTGCAAGCATCCGAAGGGGTTAAATGGACCTTCCTCAGCCCGTCCGCGGTGTTTGCTCTCGGCAAACGCACCGGTTCTTATCAAGCGGGCCTGGATCAGCTGCTGGTGAACTCCAAAGGGGAAAGCTATGTCAGCTATGAGGATTACGCCATCGCGGTCATCGATGAAATCGAAAATCCGCAGCACTTGAACCGCCGCTTTACCGTCGTTTCCGAATCCTGAGCAAGCGCCGGGTCCGTCCAACGCGTGCGTACCTAATGACTATCTTTTGGCGCCGGTCCTCCCCTATAATAAAGGTAATTTGATCCTATAGGAAAGGACCGGTCGGCATGAAATGGTTTCCTCAGCTCGAAACGGAAAGATTTATTTTGCGGAACCTGACCCCGGAAGATGCAAAAGATTTGTTTCACTATTTTTCCAAGGACGAGGTAACAAAATATTACGATCTGGAGAGCTTCGTTGAGCTGAAGCAGGCCGAAGAGTTAATCCAGACCTGGAATACGCGTTACCTGGAGAAAAGGGGATTCCGCTGGGCAATTACGGTGAAGTCGGAGGACGACCGGGTGATCGGGACCTGCGGGTTTCATAACTGGTCCAAAGGAAATTACAAAGCCGAAATCGGCTACGAATTGACTCCCGAATACTGGGGGCAAGGCGTGATGAGCGAAGTGCTGCAGGAAGTGCTGCGGTATGGTTTTGAGGATCTAGGGCTCAACCGGATTGAAGCTTTCATCGATCCCGACAACATTCGTTCCCGGTATTTGCTCGAAAAGACGGGGTTTCACGAAGAGGGATATTTGAAAGAATGTTTTTTTGAAAAAAACCAGTTCGTGGATGCCGTCCTGTTTGCTTTATTGAAAAAGCAGTACGAGGATAGCTTGGGCTTATCAACGCACCGGTTCATTTGAAGAGATTATGAAGATTTGTCCTGCGGAAATCCGCCAAAGGGCAAATCTTTTTTTGTGATCAAAAACTCTCATTGAAGATTTTCGTTACTTTTGCCATAATAATCAGAACGGATTCGTCCGAAGAACGACGGGCAGAGAAAGCAAATAAAAGGGGGAACCATCTTTGAAAGGAATCATTTCCGTACTGGGAAAAGACAAGGTCGGCATCATTGCTAAAGTGTGTACGTATTTAGCCGAGAACAACGTTAATATCCTGGATATTTCGCAAACGATCGTGCAGGACTATTTCAACATGATGATGATCGTCGACATTTCCGCGCCATCGAAATCGTTCGAAGTCCTCGTTGAAAATTTGCAGGAGCTTGGCGCGTCCATTGGCGTGGAAATCAAGCTGCAGCATGAGGATATTTTTAACATTATGCACCGGATCTAAGGGGAGGGAGATAAACATCATGATTTCACGCGTAGAGGTACAAGAAACGAATTCCATGATCCGGGAAATGAATCTGGACGTGCGGACGATTACGATGGGGATCAGCTTGATGGATTGCGCCCATTCGGATTTGAAGGTGTTCAATCAGAACATTTACGATAAAATCACCCGTTCGGCCGAAAAGCTGGTCAAAACGGGCGAGGACCTGGAGAAGCAGTTTGGCGTGCCGATCGTCAATAAACGAATTTCGGTAACGCCGATCGCGATTGCGGCCGGCGGGCTCAAAACCGATTCTTACGTGCCGGTAGCGGAAGCGCTGGATAAAGCAGCCAAAGAGGTCGGCGTGAACTTTATCGGCGGCTTCTCCGCGCTTGTACAAAAAGGCTGCACCACCGGCGACCGGATTCTGATCGACAGCATTCCCGAAGCGCTGGCCGTTACGGAGCGCGTGTGCTCCTCCGTCAACGTCGGTTCCTCCCGCAGCGGCATCAACATGGACGCCGTCAAGCTGATGGGCGACATCATCCGCAAAACGGCCGAGCGTACCGAGGGCCGGAGCTCCATTGGCTGCGCCAAGCTGGTCGTATTCTGCAACGCCGTGGAGGACAACCCGTTTATGGCCGGCGCGTTCCATGGCGTAGGCGAACGGGAATGCGTCATCAATGTTGGCGTCAGCGGCCCCGGTGTGGTGAAACGGGCGCTGGAAGAAGTGAAAGGCAAGGACTTCGAAACCTTGTGCGAAACGATTAAGCGGACGGCGTTTAAAGTCACCCGCGTCGGCCAGCTGGTCGCTCAGGAAGCCTCCAAGCGGCTGGGGGTTCCTTTCGGCATTATCGATTTGTCGCTGGCGCCAACGCCGGAAATCGGCGACTCCATCGCCGAAATTTTTCAGGTGATGGGTCTGGAGGAGGCGGGAGCGCCAGGCACGACGGCAGCGCTGGCTATCCTGAACGACAACGTGAAAAAAGGCGGCGTAATGGCTTCCTCCTATGTCGGCGGTTTGAGCGGTGCGTTCATTCCGGTTAGCGAAGACCACGGCATGATCCAAGCCGTACAACGGGGAGCATTGACGCTCGAAAAGCTGGAAGCCATGACCTGCGTTTGCTCGGTAGGCCTGGATATGATCGCCATTCCCGGCCATACGAGCAAGGAAACGATCTCCGGCATTATCGCCGACGAAGCCGCGATCGGCATGGTCAACAACAAAACGACGGCCGTACGCATCATCCCGGTCATCGGTAAAGACGTCGGCGAGATGGTCGAATTCGGCGGGCTGCTTGGATATGCGCCGGTGATGCCGGTGAACTCCTTTAACTGTGCGCCGTTCATCGACCGCGGTGGCCGGATTCCGGCGCCGATTCACAGCTTTAAGAACTGATTTTTTAAGAATTCGTACATCCGGAAGCGGGACGTTTTGAAAAAAATGCCCGCCTTCCGGATTTTTGTGCTTTAATCGAAGGTAAAGTTTTGGATAACAGAGGTGCATTTTTGCGATGTATAAAACGATCGGGCTGCTCGCCCATGTCGACGCGGGAAAGACGACCTTCGCGGAGGCCTTGCTCTATCACACCCAAACGATCCGCAGCAGGGGCAGGGTCGATCATAAAGACGCTTTTCTGGATAGCCACGAAATTGAAAAAGCCCGTGGGATCACCGTTTTCGCCGATCAGGCGGAAATGTCCTTCGGGGATTCGGCCTATTGTCTGCTCGATACGCCGGGCCATGTCGATTTCTCGGCCGAAATGGAACGCTCGCTGCAGGTGCTGGATTATGCGGTGGTGATCATCAGCGCGGTGGAAGGCGTCGAGGGCCACACGGAAACCGTCTGGCAGCTGCTGCGTTCGCACGGGATTCCCACGTTTTTCTTTATCAATAAAACCGACCGCACGGGCGCCGATCCGGATCGTGTCCTTGAAGAAATCCGCCGCCAGTTAAGCGGCGACGTGCTTGATTTGTCCCAATGCGGCGACGAGGTAGTCATTGATGATGACCTCAAAGCTTGGCTCGGAGAGCGGGACGATGCGCTGTTTGAGGCATATCTGGAAGGCGGCCTTGGACCGGACGAATGGAAGAAAGCTCTGATCGGGCTGATTCAGGCGGGCCGCGTATTCCCGTGCATGCAAGGCTCGGCGCTGCTCGATATCGGAATCGATTCGTTTCTCTGTAAACTGGACGCTTTGACTGTCACCGAATACGACGATTCGCTTCCTTTTGCCGGGAGAGTATATAAAATCCGCCACGATGAACAGGGGACCCGGATTACGTTTATCAAGGCGCTGCAGGGGAAGCTCAAGGTAAGAAACGAACTGGAGTACGGGCCAGCGGCAGAGCGAAAATCGGAAAAGGTCACCGGCATTCGCAAGTATAACGGACAACGGTTTACTCAAGCCGAAACGGTCCATGCCGGCGAGTTGTTCGCGGTGACCGGAATCACCTCGGTCGCTGCCGGGGAGGGGGTAGGGGAACAGCAGGATTTCAGTCGCAGCGAGCTTGTTCCGGCGCTGAAATCCAAGGTGCTGTTTCAGCCTCCCGTGCATCTGAAAGAGGTGCTTGCCGTATTCGCGCTGCTGGACGCGGAGGATCCCACGCTTGGCGTGAACTGGGACGAGCAGCTGCAGGAGCTGCATATCCAGGTGATGGGAAAAATTCAGCTGGAAATATTGGAGCAGGTGCTGCGCGAACGCTTCAAACTTCCGGTGACCTTTGGTCCGCCGGAGATTTTGTACAAGGAGACGATCGCAGGTCCGGTGGTCGGCTGCGGCCATTTTGAACCGTTGGGTCATTACGCCGAGGCGCATCTGAAGCTGGAGCCGGCGGAAAGGGACCGCGGAATAACATTCATAAACGCCTGCCATCCCGACGATCTGGCGGTGGGTTATCAGAATCTGATCGGCCAGCATTTGCTGGAGCGGGAGCATCACGGACTATTGACCGGTTCGCCGCTCTGCGATATGCGGATCACGCTGCTGACCGGCCGCTCGCACAACAAGCACACGACCGGAGGGGATTTCCGGGAGGCGGCGTTTCGGGCGCTGCGGCAAGGTCTGGAGCAAGCCGAAAACGTGCTGCTCGAGCCGGTTTACCGGTTCAAGATCAAAGTCGAGCTTGAATTTTTGGGTAAAGTGATGACCGATATTCAGCAGGCGCACGGCAGCTTCGAGCCGCCGGAAACGACGGAAACGCTAGCGACGATCATTGGCGTGGCTCCGGTAGCCACCTTTATGGATTACGCCTCGGAGCTTGCCTCCATGACGCACGGCAAAGGAGCGATTTCGCTCAAGTTTGGCGGGTATGCCGAATGCCATCAAAGGGAAGGGATTATCCGGCGCAAAAATTACGACAAAAACGCCGATCCGGCCTATACTTCGCTGTCCATTTTTTGCTCGAAAGGACAAGCTTTCTCCGTTCCCTGGGACGAGGCTCCCGGATATATGCATGCCGCCGTCAGCCGGTAAAAGGGAAAAGCACAAAATGTTTTGGCAATATCGTCGAAAGTGAATAGTTAGCTTTGGCCCGCCTTATCCGTCTAATCTGCAAGGGTTATTCAACAGCAGGCTTCGGCAGGAGGCTTGACTAACAGGAGATCGGGCAGGTCGGCCGGAAATATTGTATTTCATGCAACAATTTCGGCATCACTTCGCGATACGGCCGGAAATGTTGTATCAAATACAATAATTTGAGCTCAAACAATCCAGTTTTCCACCAAACAGCTGTATTATGTTGTACTTATTACAACATAATGGGCTGCATTGGCCTGATAGAGTCAAAAATATTGCACTTTATGCAGCAATTTGCTGCTTTAAGTAAAAAAACAGGAAGAGATGTTCGCTCATCTCCTCCTGTTTTTTTATTGTTCGTTAAGCCGGGTCAAAGCGACATCCTGCTCATGCTCCGGTTGACCGAGCGGGTAAACTCTGGCCATTTCCTTATGTTCATCTACATGCTGAATGTAGACGGGAACTCCATCATACGTGACATCGATCATCGAAGGCGATGAAACGATTTCTTTGGCGCGTTTGCTGTCCATCCCAATTACCTCCCAATGTGGATGCTTGGCTTTGCTTTTTATACAAAGTTAAGATTTCCGCTATTGGGAGCGGATATGCAGCCGCTTCTCCTTATTTGCCGGATTTGGCGCCCCAAAACGCCGGTCTTCGACCCGCCTTGATTTGCTTGACCCAGAAATACAGCGTGCAGCCGACGCAGTAGCCGAGCAGCGCCGCACCTGCAGCGGCTAAGAGAAACCCCGCAAACACATAACCCGCAATGGTCCAACCTAGCAGGAAGCCGATCACCGACAAGCCTAAGAACGAAACCGCCAGCACATTATTGAATTTCTGCAGCTCCGCAGCCTGAAATCCGAACCGCTTCACATCGAAGCGGAACAGCGCTTTGGACACCAGTACAAACAAATTCCAGCGGCCGTTCGTAAGCAGGCCAATCAACTGCAGCGCAAGGAGAGCGGCCGCGATCCACGGTTCCCGGAACAGGAACAAGAGGAGGACCGAAATGACGATGCCGGTTTGATTACTTTTGACGTAAAACATCGGTATTTCTTTCATTTGATGTTCGTCTCCTTTCTAAAAAAAGACTTACCCATCGCATTTGCAGAGTAAGTCTTCAGCCATTTCATGATTATAGATTAATCCGATAAGAATGGTATGTAATCATCTTACTCGTCAGCAAACCTCCTGTCAATTTCAAATTTTATGTTTTTGGTATTTCAAAAAGGCTCTTCTGTAACCGAGGTTCATGAGCAGCGCGTAGGGGAAATTGGCCCTGGATTTGGCCAGCCTGCGAAGAATGCTTTTCCAAGAATAAAACTGCTTCCGGAAATGATCGTAGCCCTTCAGCAGATCTTCTCCCGACATCTGCTTGGGGATAAAAGCCACCCGCGTTTTGCCGTTGTAGGCAGACCAGTCTACGGGAAGCAGCCTGTCTTCAAGCTGGTACTGATCGTGCAGCGGAGTGCCCGGATACGGCGTCAATATGCTGACGGTCACGCCGTCGATCCCTATCTTTTCGCAGGCCTCAAGCGTATGGTCAAAGGTTGCCCGTGTGTCGGAGTCGAAGCCGAACACGACGCCGGCCTGAACGCTGATTCCGTGGCGGTGGAGCTTATCCACAATATCCTGGTACTGATCGATGCGGTTGAACCGCTTATTGGCATCGCGCAGACCTTGCTCCGAGAAAGATTCCAGCCCCAAAAACAGATAGAGGCATCCGGCTTGCCGGGCCAAGGCGAGCAGTTCCTCATCCGCGCAGCTGAAGGCGGTCACTTGCGCAGCCCATTTCTTTTTCAAGGGGATCATGGCTTTGAGCAAAGCTTTCGTATGGGCCGGATCGGCAAAAAAGTTATCGTCCCAAAATACGAAATACCGGCTTCGAACCTGGCGGATATCTTCGATCACCTCGGGGACGGGGCGGGTGCGGAAGCGTTCCGCGTATATTTTTTTCAGGCAGCAATAGCTGCATTGATGCGGGCATCCTCGCGAAGCGATCACGGCTCCGCTTGTGAACCGGTGGCCGCGGATCAAATCTCTGCGCGGAAGGGGGAGGTTCTTGAGCTCGGGAGCGATTCCGCATTTGTACACGTTCTGCGGCGTTCCGTTCAGAAAATCCTGCAGAAAACGCGGCCAGGTTTCCTCCGCCTCTCCCGCAACCACCGTATCGCCGAAGGCGGCCGCTTCTTCGGGGTGCAGGGTGACATGCGGCCCGCCCAAGACGACCCAGGATCCCAGTTCCCGGAAACGTTCGGCCATGCGATACACATGGGGAGCATTTGGCGTATTGACGGTGATCGCTACCAAATCATATCGCTTGAAAACAACATTCTGTCTGTATTCGTCGATCAGCGTAATATCGAACGGTTCAGGAACAAATCCGGCCAAATAGGGCATGGTCAGTTGGGTGAAATTGTTGTGCTGTCCAGTTCTGAACGCATTAATCTCGCGATTCTCAGGCGTAATCATAAGCAGAGTGCGGCGTTGACTCTCTGTAGCCATGGCAATATTCCTTCCTCCGGCTTTATGTTTAAGGCTATGTATGGATCATTTCGAGATATCTTTGTTCTTTTTCACAGTGTATTTCATTCCGCTTCGTGAAATCAACCACATGTATCGCCTTAAAATGGGAGAATTGCACAATGCGTATCTCAGCCTCTAGTTATATCCAATAGTTTTAAAGACTTCGGGCCGCCGCAGCCGAATTTGTAGGTTTGACCGCCGTCATCCGACGTTCCTATTTATTTTTAATAGTCATATAATATCAAGTCTTCTTCAAATAAGGAGAATTCAATTCATTAACGTAGAAAGGAGGTTGTAAAAGCAAATGGCTATTCAAAACATGATAGTCAACGGAGGATTTGAAACCGGAACGCTTACTCCTTGGGTTGCATCCAATGCAACCGTTACGAACCAGTTCTCGCATTCGGGCAATTTTTCGGTCAGCTTGCAAGGGAACGGGCTAACTTCCTTTATTTCGCAGTTTGCGCCAGCCGCTCCGGGCCAATCGTACGAGTTCTTCGTTTCTCTGGCCAAAGACGGCGATCTGCCGGCGGCAGCCGTAACGATTCAGGTTACTTTTTTCAACAGCGCATTCGTTAATTTGGGAACCGGTCTGTTTACGAATGTGCCCATAGATCGGATACCCAACGCTGCCGAAGGAACCTGGCTGGAAATCTACCAAACAACGGGAACTGCCCCGCCCGGAACCTCGCAAGCTTTCATATTGATCAACAATCTTCCGCAAGCATCTACGGCGGATATCTTGATTGACGATGTCGCCATGCTCATAGACACCGGCGGAGCGGTGGGACCGACAGGAGCCACAGGGGTTACGGGGGCAACCGGAGTAACGGGGAACACCGGGGGAACGGGCGCTACCGGCCCCACCGGGGCAACGGGACCTACCGGGCCGGCAGGTCCGACGGGTGGAGTAACGGGTATCACCGGGGCGACCGGGACCACTGGGGCGACAGGAGTTACTGGTCCAACAGGAACAACAGGTACGACCGGTGCAACGGGCAACACGGGAGTCACTGGTCCGACAGGAGCTACTGGAGCAACGGGTCAAACAGGACCCACCGGCCCGACAGGGGAAACGGGCGCTACAGGGCCAACTGGCGTGACCGGCGACACGGGAGCAGCGGGGCCAACAGGTGTAACGGGAGAGAGCGGAGCGACGGGTACTACCGGGGTGACTGGTGCAACGGGAGACACTGGAGCCACAGGCACGACTGGGCCAACGGGTGACGCTGGCTCGATAGGACCCACCGGGCCCACAGGTGCAACTGGAGATACCGGAGCCACAGGCATTACCGGCGACACGGGAGCAACGGGGCCAACAGGTGTAACGGGAGAGAGCGGAGCCACAGGCACGACCGGGGCTACAGGTAACACGGGAGCAACGGGAATCACTGGATTGACTGGACCTACAGGCATCACCGGGTCCACTGGGGCTACCGGCGACAATGGCTCAACAGGTGCGACCGGAACTACCGGAGCTACCGGCTCAACAGGTGCCACTGGAGATACTGGAGCTACGGGCGCTACCGGGCCAGGTGGAGGACCCGGAGGCGACACAGGACCAACCGGACCAACGGGTCCGACGGGACCCACAGGCCCAACGGGGGAAACAGGCGCTACCGGGCCGACAGGCGAGACGGGGCCTTCGGGCGGAGCCACAGGCGACACCGGACCCACTGGTCCAACGGGCTCAACGGGCGCCACCGGCACTGGAGCGACCGGTCCAACGGGTGCTACGGGTTCAACAGGACCCACAGGAGCAACGGGAGTTACCGGGGCAACCGGCCTGACAGGTCCTACCGGAACTTTTGAGCCCAATCCGTTTGATGTCTTCGTTCTTGCCGGAGCGACCGGCGGAGACGGAACTCAGGAAGCTCCATTCGGCACCATTCAGCAAGGGATTGCGGCGGTGCAGCCGACCGGTACCGTTCATGTGCTTGGAGGAACCTACCCCGTGACGACAACCATCGCGGTCAACAAAACGGGCATCACGTTAAAAGGCTATCCGAATACGGTCATACAGTTGCAAGCCGCCGTTATCGCCTTTTTGATCACGACCAGCGGCATTACCATGGAAGGCTTCAGAATAACCAGCAGTGCGCCTTTTGCCGTAGAGTTTATTCAGCTTGCGGGCAGCAACCACAAACTCCTGGACAATGTCATTTTCGGGCCGCCGCAAGCCGGACCTTCGGATACCTGGGTCGTTAATCGCGGCTTTCTCACGCAGGGAAATGTGATGAACCTGATCGTCCAGGACAACATTTTCTTTTCACTCAGACAGTCGGCGTATTTAAATCCGAATTCGACGGGCCATATCGTGAACAATACAGTTTATAACACTCGCGGATATGTAGTGGACCGTGCGATCTTTGTCTTCTCGGGCAATTCCTGGGGAATTCCGGAAAACGCAACGGACATCGCGCTGCTTGTCGGCACGGTGACGGGAGCGCCCTACGATCCGACGACGACGTTGTCGGAGAACAACAGTCTCGCTTCAATCGAAGACAACAGATAACCTTCTCTTCAGCTTAAAAGAGTCTGCGGCATCTCATTCGCCGTAGGCTCTTTTGCATAGAAAGGGCCATTCCATTCGCAGCCTTGCCCTTTACGCGGGAATGCCCGTACTTTTTCGATGCTTTTGAATACTATGATTTATCGAATCTATTAAAAGAGAAGGGAGATTCGCCATGATTTCCTACATTACGCCGGAGCTGGCGGGACAGTTTTTGCGCTTTGGCGAACGAACCTACATCCAGGACCATGGAGAGTTTATCGGTCCGGAGAGAATAGCTTTCGGCCACGATATTTTCATTCGTTCACCCTATCGTTTGGAGGCGAGAGCTCAAGCAGGCTTAAAAATACCCGTCATTACGATTGGCGACGGCTGCCAAATCAATCCGGGACTCCGAATTTTCGCCGAATACCGCGTCCATTTGAAACGAAACGTCCTGATCGGTCCGCATGTTTATATGAGCGACAAGATTCAAGCCGAAGACTTTCTTTCTGTCGGAATTCCGCTGCCGGAAACTTCCCCAAACGCGGAACGCCAAGGGATCGTCATTGAAGAAGGAGCTTGGGTCGGCGCCAATGCCGTATTGATGGGGAATGTGAACGTAGGCATGGGCAGCGTGGTTAAACCGAACAGCGTCGTATTTTCCGACGTCCCGGATTATTGCGTTGTTTCGGGAGCTCCGGCGACGATCGTGCAAATCTATGAACCCGCTTCAGGACAGTGGAAAGACGTGCCTTGCGAAGACGAAGCCAGGGCCATGCTGGCCGAACGGCGTGCCTGTCCGTTGATGTCGATTTGCATCCCGACTTACAATCGGGCGCCGCATTTGCAGCACCTGCTGGATTCGATTTATTCGCAGATCGGCGATTGCAGTTTGATCGAGGTAATCGTGTCGGACAATGCGTCTACCGATGCGACTTCGGAGGTAGCCGGGCGGTATGCCGATATATTTTCCAATCTGAGGTACAGCCGAAACGAGACCAACGTAGGAGCCGATCCGAATATTTATCATGTCATGAATTTGGCCCGCGGGAGATTCGTCAAGCTGCAGGGAGATGACGATTTTTATGTGGACGGAACGCTTCTCCCGCTGCTTAATCTCGTGCATTCCCATGCGGATTGCGGCGTTATCCATATCAATGTGTTGAACGGAAACGGCCAAATCAGCGTTCAGAGCGGACTTCAGGCGTATGTTGAAGCAACGTCCATTTACGGAACGTTTATCACTTCGACGATTTTTCGCCGTACGGATCTGGAACAAGTTGAAGAGCCCGATAAGTTTCTTTCGTCCTGCTACAATCATTTGTATTTGCAGTACGCGATTCTGGCGCGCAACCCGCGGTTTTGCATCATGAACAACAGCATGTTTACGTACGCCGGCAATTCCACGGACAAATACAATTTTGGAGAGGTCGTTTTCCGCAGCTTTCAGTCCATTTTACGCTACTTCATCGGTAGAGGGCTCACGGAAGAGGATTTAAGCCGGGAGAAAAAGCGCACCCTCTTCGGCTACATTATTCCCTGGTTCAGACGGATCACTGAGCCCGGAGTTCTATCGGATACGGCCGGATTTGAGCAAATTTTTGTGGAGTGCTATCATGACGAGCCCTATTTTGCCGAGGCCCTGGAAGCGATCATATCCATCAGACATCGGCAAATGTTGAGAAAGGAGCGAGGCTAGCTTATGCCGATATCCATCCACTCGCAAACC
This sequence comes from Paenibacillus terrisolis, assembly GCF_056171975.1. Classification (NCBI taxonomy): domain Bacteria; kingdom Bacillati; phylum Bacillota; class Bacilli; order Caryophanales; family Paenibacillaceae; genus Paenibacillus; species Paenibacillus terrisolis. The sequence goes on from NZ_JBKFGG010000027.1 coordinate 40,940, forward strand.
GCTTCCCGTTTTTTTCAATTCGGCGCGAACACTTTGCTTGAAGAGGGAGGCCAGTTCCTTTATCCGGAGGAAATATCCGTAGGCAGCGGCGTTACGATGCGGGCACCATACTGGCTTAATATCATCGCCAAAGGAACGGGAGCTGCGCCGAAAATTGCGATCAGCAGCGGCTGCAGCTTCGGGGAAGGCCTGATCCTGTCCGCCGTGAACCGGATCGAAATCGGCGCGAACGTCTCCGTAGGCAGGCGTGTTTGTATTTCCGACACGGATCATGAATACCGCAATACCGGTAAGCCGGTTACGACCCAAGGAATCATCGGTTCCACCGGGGAGGTCAAAATCGGGGACTTCGCGCAAATCGGAGACGGCGCGATCATAGCCGGCAGCATCCGCATCGGAAAGGGCAGCATCGTACGCCAGGGCAGCGTCGTTGAATCGGATGTTCCCGATTTCTGCGCCGTCGACGGGGTTCCGGCAAGGATAACTCAGGTTTACGTTCCGGCTCTGGGCAGATGGGTCGACACGGGCAAAGCGCCAGACGTTCTAAAACGGAAAGGCCATTCGCCGCTTTTGGCCATCTGTATCCCGGCCTATAATCGCGGCGAGCTCCTTGACCGCTGTTTAAGTTCCATTTTTAGCCAGCTTGGAAACGAATCCGCGATCGAAGTGCTGGTGTGCGACGATGCTTCAACCGACCGGACTCCGGAAGTGATGAAGTTTTATCTGGACAGGTATCCCGCCTTAAAATACTTCCGTAATCCCGAAAATATCGGGACGGTTCAAAACATCCGCCATGCGATGCGGCTTGCCGCAGGCGAGTTCGTCATGCTGCAAGCCGACGGAGATGCCTTCACGCCGGAAGCGCTGTTGGCGCTGACTGAAGCCGTGCGGAGCCACCGCGACTGCGGAATTATTCATATTCAAGCCCGTAATAACGACGGACAGGAATATACGGACGAAGGAATACGCGCTTTTCTGAAAGCATCTCCCCTAATGTCCACCCGTTTATCAGGAATTATCTTGCAAAGGGAGAGTCTCTCACAAGTAGAGCAGCTCGAATTATTCCCCGATGATGCTTCGCTTAACCTGATATATCTGCAGTATGCCATCCTCGCGGCGTTCAACCCTAAATTTTGCGTGGTGAACCGAAGTCTGTTTATCGAAGAGAATAACGAGCCGGACGGATTCCGTCTTGGGAAAGCAGCCCTGAAGGGCTGCGAGTCCATGCTGCGCCTTTTCCTTGGGAAAGGACTGACGGAAGAAGATATCCGTTCGGAAATGATTCTACTGAGTCCGAACATGGAATGAGAGACAACATATGCTGATATAAAAATAGTTTTACGTTAATAGGAGGCACGCAGCGGATGACGATTTCAGAAGGAGAACGAAGAAAGCAGATTTTGGACCTTGCGGCATTATATCACTCGGAGAAGCAGCCGTCCGCATCCTACCGCCCGGGAATCGATTATGTCCCTGTCAGCGGCAAAGTAACGGACAGCGAAGAGTTGATCAATCTGATTGATGCCTCGCTTGATTTTCATTTAACGGCAGACCGGTACGCCAGGCGGTTCGAGCAGGAATTCGCCCGGTTCATGGATCACCGTTACGCCATATTGACCAATTCCGGTTCCAGCGCCAACCTGTTAGCCTTATCCGCCTTGACTTCGCCTCAGCTTGGGGCACGAAGACTACAATCCGGGGACGAGGTCATTACGGTAGCGTCCGGTTTCCCGACAACCGTAAACCCGATTCTTCAAAACGGGCTTGTACCGGTTTTCGTGGATGTTGAGATTCCAACATACAATGTAGATCCGGCGCGGGTCGAGTCCGCCGTCAGCGACAAGACCAAAGCGATCATCATCGCCCACACGCTGGGCAATCCTTTTCCGGCCGAGGAGATTCGGCAAATTGCGGACAAATACGGGTTGTGGCTGATCGAGGACGCCTGCGATGCGGTTGGCAGCTTATACCACGGACGGAAAGCCGGAAGCTTCGGAGATCTGGCTACCGTCAGTTTTTATCCGGCGCACCATATTACGATGGGGGAAGGCGGAGCCGTATTGACCTCTTCGCCTCGGCTCAAAAAAATCGTCGAATCGTTTCGCGATTGGGGTCGGGACTGCTGGTGCGCTCCGGGTAAGGACAATACCTGCGGCAGACGATTCGGCATGCAGTTCGGAGATCTTCCCGCTGGTTATGACCATAAATACACGTACAGCCATATCGGCTATAACCTGAAGGTCACCGACATGCAGGCGGCCATCGGCGTAGCCCAGCTAAGCAAGCTGCCGGAGTTCATCGAGCGGCGCAAGCACAACTTTGCATACCTTAAGAACGCGCTGCGGCCGCTGGAGGATACGCTAATTCTTCCGGAGGCGACGCCCGGCAGCGATCCAAGCTGGTTCGGCTTCCCGATTACCGTACGGGCCAATTCGCCGCTCACCCGCAACGAATTGGTGCAGGAGCTGGAACGCGGCCGGATCGGTACGCGCCTGCTGTTCGCCGGCAATCTTTTGCGCCAGCCCGCTTATAAAGGAATTCATTGCCGGGTCGTCGGGGAACTCGCGAACAGCGATATCATCATGGAAAACACGTTCTGGATCGGTGTATACCCCGGTTTAACGGAGGAGATGCTGGCCTACGCCGCGGATACGCTTCACCGGTTGCTGAGAAAGGAAGGAGCGATATGAAGGTAGTCATTTTGGCCGGAGGCTACGGCACGCGTATCAGCGAAGAGACGGCGCTTCGGCCCAAGCCGATGATCGAGATCGGGGATCAGCCGATTTTATGGCATATCATGAACATTTACGCCTCGCAGGGGTACCGGGAATTTATCATTTGCCTGGGCTACAAAGGGAACGCAATCAAAGAATATTTCGCGCATTATCATCTGTTCGGCTCGGACGTGACCTTCGATTTCGGCTCGGGAACCAAGGATTTTACGGTTCATAACCGTTATCACGATGCCTGGAAGGTCACGCTGGTCGATACCGGCAAAGACAGCATGACCGGCGGAAGAATCCGCCGCATCCGCAAATATGTCGGCGACGAGCCGTTCATGCTGACCTACGGCGACGGGTTGGCGGACATCGATATCGGCGAACTGGTCCGGTTTCATGAGTCCCATGGCAAACAGGCCACCATCACGGCGGTCCAGCCGATGGGACGGTTCGGAGCGCTGCAGTTGGCGGAAGACGGCAAGGTACACGGCTTCGAGGAGAAACCCCACGGGGATGGAGGCTGGGTAAACGGCGGATTTTTCGTGCTTCAGCCCGAAGTATTCGACTTGATCGAAGCGGATTCGGTGGTTTGGGAGCAGCAGCCGCTGGAAAGCCTGGCCGCATCCGGCGAGCTGATGGCTTATCATCACCGCGGTTTCTGGCATCCGATGGATACGCTGCGCGATCGCAATTATTTGGAAAGCTTGTGGCAGTCCGGCAAAGCCCCTTGGAAGAAGGAGGGGAGCTGATGCTGACGGATTCGTCCTTTTGGCGGGGCAAAAAGGTATTGATCACCGGTCATACGGGTTTTAAGGGCGGCTGGCTGTGCCTTTGGCTGCAGGAGCTTGGGGCCCATGTGGCCGGGTATGCACTTCCGCCGACCGGGGTGCCGAATCTTTTTGAACTCAGCGGACTGCAAAAGTCGATGACGTCGATCATGGGCGACATTCGCGACCGGGAGCATTTGCGGCACACGATCGAGGAGCAGCAGCCGGAAATCGTTATTCATATGGCCGCTCAGCCTCTGGTGAGATCCAGCTATGAATTTCCGGCGGAAACCTACGAGGTTAATGTGCAGGGAACAGTCAACGTGCTGGAGGCCGTCCGTCTAAATCGGCTCAACGGCAGGCACGTGCGCGGACTGCTGACGGTGACGACGGACAAGTGTTACGAAAACCGTGAATGGATTTGGGGTTACCGGGAAAATGACCCGCTTGGCGGGCATGATCCGTATTCGAGCAGCAAAGCCTGCGCGGAACTGGCGGTGGCGGGATACCGCAGCAGCTTTTTCCCGCCGGAGAAGCTCGCAGAGCATGGACTTACCTTGGCCACGGCACGGGCGGGTAACGTGATCGGCGGAGGAGACTGGTCCAAAGACCGGCTCGTCCCGGACCTGATGCGATCCGTGCTGGCTGGCGAAGATGTTGTTTTACGCAGCCCGGAAGCGGTTCGCCCCTGGCAGCACGTGCTTGAGCCGCTGCATGGCTATTTGCTGCTGGCCCGGGCGATGCTGGAGCGCGGAGACGAGTTCGCGGAGGGCTGGAACTTCGGCCCGAATGAGGAAAGCACCCGAAATGTGAAGTGGATCGCGGAAGAGCTCAACGGCTTATGCGGGCAAAAGATCAGGATCCGCGTCGACGGCGGTCCGAAACCGCATGAGGCCGGAATTCTCAAGCTGGACAGTTCCAAAGCGCGCAATCGGCTCGGCTGGCGGCCCAAGTGGGATGTCGAGGAAGCGCTGCGGCGGACGGTCGAATGGTACCTGGCCTTTACAGGCGGTGCGGATATGAAGGAAGTTTGTTTGCGGCAGATTCGCGAGTATGCGGAAAATGAATTTAATGACATTAAATAAATACCGGGAGAAAAAACGTATAAGCTGGAAGGAGGAGAACCGTGAAACTTTCGGATTACGTTATTGATTTTTTGAGCCGGAAGGGAGTGAACCATATCTTCGAAATGGCCGGCGGCGCGATCGTGCATCTATTGGATTCGACTTACGGAAGAGAGGACATCCGCTGCGTTTCTCTGCATCATGAGCAGGCGGCCGCCTTTGCGGCGGAGGGCTACAGCCGGGCGGGCGGCGCTTTTGGCGTGGCCATGGCCACAAGCGGGCCGGGGGCACTGAACATGCTGACCGGGATCGGCAGCTGTTATTTCGATTCCGTTCCTTGCCTTTTCATCACAGGGCAGGTAAATACGTACGAATACAAATTCGATAAGCCGATCCGTCAGCAGGGCTTTCAGGAGACGGATATCGTCAGCATCGTCAAGCCGATTACGAAATATGCCGAAATGGTGCTTAACCCGGGGCAAATCCGTTACCAGCTGGAGAAGGCGGTGTTCCTGGCCGGTCACGGTCGGCCGGGTCCGGTGCTGCTGGACATTCCGATGAATGTTCAGCGTGCCGAAATCGATCCCGAGCAGCTGGTCGGCTACACGGAAGAGGCTGATGCGGCCAACGACGGTTCAGGCAGTGAAGGAGAGACCGCGAAGTCCGACATTCTGCGCCGGGTTCTTGCGCTGCTTCGGACGGCGGAGCGGCCAATCATCCTTGCCGGAGGCGGAATCCGGGCCGCTCATGCCGAGGAAGAACTGCGCCGGTTCATCGAAATAACCGGCATCCCGATGGTTGGCTCGCTGATGGGGCTCGACCTGCTGCCCGGCGAACATGCCTTAAACGCCGGCCTGATCGGCTCATACGGCAACCGTTACAGCAACCTTGCGGCAGCCAACTGCGATGTTCTGCTTATTCTCGGCTCCCGGCTGGATACCCGGCAAACGGGAACAAGGCCGGACACCTTTGCTCGCGGAGCCGTAAAAATCCACGTCGATATCGAAGACACCGGAATCGAGAATAAAATGAACATCGAGCTGCCTGTTCGTATGGACGTTAAGGAGTTTCTGCTCGGTCTCATGATTGAACTGGCGGAGTCCGAGTCTGCGCTGCCCGATTACGCAGTCTGGCGGGAGCGGATTGCGAACGCCAAAGCCAGGTATCCAAGCGGCGGAATTCCGCGGCCGGGAAGCAGCGTTATCGAACCTAACCGCTTCATGGAGTTTATTTCCGATTTTCTCGGAGAAAAGGATACGGTCGTGCTCGACGTCGGTCAGCATCAGATGTGGGCCAGTCAGTCGCTGCGGCTTAAAGAAGGCGGGCGGCTGATCAATTCGGGCGGCATGGGGGCGATGGGCTTCGCTTTGCCTGCGGCAATCGGGGCGGCGTTATCCGATCCCCCGCGAAGAGTGATCGTCATCGCCGGAGACGGCGGTTTCCAGGTCAATATCCAGGAGCTGCAAAGCCTTGTCCGGCTTAAGCTGCCGATCAAAATTATCGTCATGAACAACCGCCATCTAGGTATGGTCCGGCAATTTCAGGATTTGTACATGAACGGGCGTCAGCAATCAACGGTAGATGGCTATAGTTGTCCCGATTTCGTCCGCTTGGCTGAGGCGTACGGCATTCCGGCACTGCGGATACGGGGCTGGGAGGGGGCCAGGGAAAAGCTGGCGACGGCGCTGACCATCCCGGGAAGCGCGCTTGTCAACGTTGATTTGGAAAGGGATACGACGGTCGTCCCCAAACTCGCCGTCAACCGGCCGGTCGAGGATATGCATCCCTTTCTTGAGCGGGAGACACTGCGGAGCGAGATGCTGGTGGAACCGCTCGCAGATCCAAATCTTGATCTTTAACTGAAGTGCCGCTATAATTAGTTATCGTTAGGAACAGTTCACGATAGAAACTAATTAAGGCGGTATTTTCCTATGGCTGACAAACAGCAAATTAAGGAGGTTTACCATTCCTTTTTCGCCGTTACCCGGCATCTTACGAAGCTGGCTCAGCAAAGCGCGGCCGATATCGGACTGACCGTCAATCAGCTCTTGATTATGGGAGCGGTACGGGAGAAGCCGGGCCAGACGCAAAAGGAAATCACGGAGCGGCTGGTGTTCGCCAAAAGCCGGGTCAGTCTGCAGATCGACGCGCTTGTCGATAAAGGACTTGTGATCCGGCAAATTTCCGAACAGGACCGCAGAGAAACGAAGCTGTACCTGTCTCCGGCAGGGGAAGAGCTGTATTCGCGCCACGGCCGGGAGACCTTGTCCATTCAGGCGCTGGCCGCTTCTTTGCGGCATTTTTCACCGGAAGAAATCGATTCTCTTCTGTCATTGCACCAGAAATTGCTTTCGCATTTATGAAAAATACCTATCTCGGAAGATGACGTAAAGGGTGATCCTGATGGCAAGAATGTACGGCTCTCCCGGCTTCGGCCGGATAAAATTCGATGAAGGGGCGCAAAAGCCCGACATCTCCAAAGCGATGCTGATGCGTATTTTCCGCTATTTCAAGCCATATTGGCGGCAAACCGTGTTGGTGCTGCTCATATTGCTGGTTACTTCGGTCCTCGGACTGCTGCCCCCGATCTTCATCCAGCAAATCGTCGATCATGCGCTCCCGGATAAAAACTTGCGCCTGCTTACGATCCTCGTGCTCACATCGCTCGGGACGACACTCGCCGCAAGCCTGTTCGGCGTTCTGCAAAGCTACCTGAATTCGTATATCTCGCAAAGCATCGTTTATGATCTGAAGAACCAGATGTACCGCCATTTGCAGCAGATGCCCTTGCAATTTTTTACGGCCGTGAAGCAGGGGGAGGTCATTACAAGAATGACCGGGGACATCTCCGGAATTCAAAGCGTGTTCAGCGGCACGGTCGTCAGTTTTGCCAACAATGTGTTCGTGCTCTCCACCACGGTGGCGACCCTCATGTATATGAACTGGAAGCTGGCGCTGCTCGGCATTATTATCGTGCCGCTCAGCATTGTACCGACCCGCCGAATGGCCAGGGTGCGCTGGAAAATCGCCAAGGAAACGCAAGAGAAAATGTCGGAGCAAAACCAAATCATCCAGGAAACGCTGAGTCTTAGCGGCTATCTGCTGATGAAGCTGTTCACCCGGGAAAAAGAGGAATACGCCGGCTTCCAAAAAGTCAACGCGGAGTCGACTCGGCTTCAAATCCGGGAATCGATGGCGGGACGCTGGTTCCTCATGCTGCTGTCGACCTTTACAAGCGTAGGCCCCATGATGATTTACCTGTACGGCGGATACCTCTTCATTCACGGTGAAATTTCGGTAGGGGCGATCATCAGCTTCGTAGCGCTCTTGGGACGGATTTACGGTCCGTTTAACCAGCTCACGAATCTATACGTAGAGATCAACCGGTCGGCGGCGCTTTTTGAACGGATCTTCGATTATTTCGATATGGAACCGCTTATCGTGAATCGTCTGGAAGCTCGTCCTAAGGATTTGGCGCAGCAGGATATCGTATTTGAAGACGTCCATTTTTATTATCAAAAAGATAAACCAATCCTCCGCAACATCTCGTTTAACGCCGCCGCAGGTACTATGACGGCGCTCGTCGGCCCCAGCGGGGCGGGGAAAACGACGATCACCAACCTGATTCCGCGTCTCTACGAGATGGATTCGGGCAGGATCCGGATCGGCGGCACCGATATCCGCGACATGACGCTGGAATCGCTGCGCTCCCAGATCGGGCTTGTGACTCAGGACAGCTATCTGTTTAACGGCACGATCCGCGAGAATTTACTGTACGCGAAAAGCGGCGCCAGCTACGATGAAATGGTGGCGGCGTGCAAAGCGGCATATATTCACGATTTCATTATGGAGTTCCCGGACGGGTACGACACGGTGGTCGGCAATCGCGGGATCAAGCTGTCCGGCGGAGAGAAACAGCGTATCTCCATCGCAAGGGTGCTGCTCAAAGATCCGGCGATCATCATCATGGACGAGGCGACCTCGTCGCTGGATACCGCGTCGGAGTTCTATATTCAGCAGGCGATGAACCTGCTCCTGAAGAACAAGACAAGCCTTGTGATCGCGCACCGGCTATCGACGATTATGGCTGCGGAGAAAATTCTCGTCGTGCAGGACGGAGCCATCGTAGAGGAAGGGCGGCATGAGGAGCTTTTATCCCGGAACGGGGTTTATAAAGATCTGCACAGTAAGCAATTTGAGAAAAGAGTTTTTTCTTAATGGCATGAAATATTCGAAATTACTTTGATCCCGACCTCAACGCGCTATAGCGCACAACGATCCTGAACTCGCCGTCCGCTTTCCGGTTGAACAGCCGATTCTTTCGAGCGCCGACATGATCGCCCCATTCCTAAAGGATTCCGATTGCAATCTTTAAGTTAAAACCGCTCCAGGTTCCGAATCGACCCTGAGCGGTTTTTTATTTGGAAGTTTCATGCATCAAGTTGACGGCAGGATATCCTATATATATAATAAAAATGAACGGTCTGTCTTTTTTTGAAAGAATAGAAGTTACAATCTAAATTTGTGAGGAGTGGGTTCGATGAGCAAAGTTTGGTTTATCACCGGAACATCATCCGGCTTTGGTCGCCAATTCGTAGAGCAGCTGATGGAAACGGAGGATCGAATCGTGGCCACGGCGCGCAATATCGATTCCATTGCCGATCTGAAGGAAAGAGCGCCCGAGCGGGTACATATCGCCGCATTGGACGTTACGAATAAAGGGCAAATTCAAGCCGCGGTTCAGGAGGCCGTAGAACGGTTCGGAAAAATCGACATCGTCGTCAACAATGCCGGTTACGGGTTATTTGGCATGCTGGAGGAATATACGGACGAGCAGATTCACAACCAATTCGACGTTAATGTTTTTGGGATGCTTGACGTGATCCGCGAAACCTTGCCGTTCTTCAAACGCCAGGGATCGGGGCACTACGTGAACCTCTCGTCCGTCTTTGGCGTTTGGGCGATCCCCGCCTTCAGCGTCTATGCCGCCTCCAAATTCGCGGTGGAAGGCTTCTCCGAGGCCATGGCAGCGGAACTTGCGCCTTTTGGCATCAAGACAACGATCGTAGAACCCGGCGTTTTTCAGACCGAGTTTATGGGGCAATCCAGAAAAACGTCAAATCCCAAACCGGAATACACCCCAGTGTATGATGCCTTCTATCAAGGTTATGAACAAGTGAAAAAAGGGGACCAAAGCAAAGCGGTTGAAGCCATCATCGCCATGGTCAACAGTGAGCAGCCGCCGCTTCATTTTCCGGTCGGTGCGACTGCTACTTACGGCATTCGCGATGCTTTAAGCCGGAGAATCGAGGAAGTTAAGGAATGGGAGAAGGGTTCCCTGATTGCCGAATGAGCTAACATCGCAGCAAAGCCGAGCGTCCCCTCTTAGGGGGGGCCGGCTTTATTCGTTTCAAGCCCATTTTTATTGAAGCGCCTTAACGTATTGGAACAACTGATTCTTGACGGTTTCGATGGGTGAGGAGGAGGGGAACAGCTTTCGCATGATCAGTCCGCCTTCGACGGCGGAAAGAATAAATAACGCGGCGTCTTTTGCGTTGACCTCGGAGCGAAATTCGCTATTGCTGATCCCTGTGGTTATAATCCCTTCAAGTCTCGCCAGCAGGCGATTCATGGCTTCCTGGGCCATTCGGAAAAGAGGGCCCGAAACGTTGTCCGCTTCGACTGTGGCGTTAACGATCGGACAACCGCCGGGATAATCGAGATCGGTATAGAGATCGATAAACGCAAGCAGCTTTTCGAGGGAGGTTGGCTTTGAAGCCAGGGACGCCTCAATCTGCTCACTCACCGAAGCGCAGGAATAATTGAAAGATTCCATCATCAAATCTTCTTTGTCTTTGAAATGATTATATAATCCGCCTTTCTGCAGGCCGGTCGCATCCGTGATTTGGGCAAGAGAGGTAGACAAATATCCGTGCTGGTTGAATAGCAAAGACGTTTTTTCGATGACGAATTGCTTGGTTTTTTCTCCTTTGCGAATGTGAATCTCCTCCAAAAAATAAAGACTATTCGTTCACTTTTTATTTTAAGCTTCAGTATCGGAAATTGTCAAAAGCCAATAAACTTGTGAAAACGCCGGTTATCGCCATATGGATAGGAGGGCATACTGCTATTTGAGGTGAGGCATTTTGCTGTTTAATATCGTAGCCGGATTTTTGATTCCCTGGATCGCCGGATTCTTTTTGATAAAATACGACAAAACGACGATGGTAACGGTATTCCCGGTTGCCGGGCTGCTGTCGCTTTTGTTTAACGATATCGGCATCTATAAGCATTGGTGGATTTTGCATCCCAAAAACTTGGAATCTGTCACGACCATTCCCTTTAATCTCGGACTTTACCCGATTGTGGCCAGTCTGATGATCTTTTGCATCAAACGTTTCCGTCTCAACGATTTGTTTCAGGTGATCCTGTTTGCCATGATCTTGACCGGCATTGAATTTTGCATTGTCAGCCTGGGGCGGATTGAATACGGAAACGGTTGGAATGTCGGGTGGACGCTGGTATCTTATCTCATCGCGTTTGCGCTGGTATATGTGTACTACCGGTTGCATTCCCGATTTTTTGCCGACATTCTCTGAAGGGCTTGATTTTTAAACTTGACGATATATAATGGGTTTAGTTGCGGAATGAATAGTCATTCCGTTTGAGGGGTGTAACCATATGGCGACCGTGAGCAAGAAAGACGCAATCCTTGATGCGGCCTTAAAGCTGTTTGCCGAGCGCGGGTTTGACGCGACTACCATGCCGATGATCAGCGATTTGGCGGGAGTGGGGGCAGGCACGATTTACCGTTACTTTGAGAGCAAGGAAGTCTTGCTCAACAGTTTATTTCAAAAGTGCATGCTTGAATTTTCGGAGGCCCTGGAACTGGGGAAACCTGATTCCGGCAGATCGGTTCGAGAAGACTTCCATCATCTATTCAGCGGTCTGTTTCGGTTTGGCCAAGCGGACCCATATCGACTGAAGTTTATTTGCACAACCGGAAACGAGCTATATTTCGATGAGAAGAACAAATCGCTTATGAGCACTTTTCTATCCGGTATTGAAGCTACCATTGCCAGAGGACAGCAGGAGGGGCAAGTTCGTTCGCTCCCGACGCCGGCGCTGATTTCCATCGTGTTTGGCGCTTTTCTTCAAATGTCCGAGATTTTTCGCAAAGGTATACTGGTGGAAACTCCGGAGCTCGTTAGTGAGCTCGAAGACTGCTGCTGGAATGCGGTAAGGATCCAATAACCTGGATCTATAGCGTAGGAGGAATGAATATTCATTCCCCTATGAGGAAGTGAATACCCTCGACGATTCGATCAATTTACATTGATCTTTATTATATACGGAATGAATATTCATTCCTAACTTACATCAAGGTGGTCGTGAACATTGAAAAAGCTATTGAATGCCCGAACTCTTTCTTTTATTGTCTGGTGTCTCGTCACGGTAGTCGCTTTACTGAATATGCCCGATTTCGACCAATTGGTGAGAGATAAGGGACAAATCTCTTTGCCGGGAACGGCGGAGAGCAGCGCCGCATCCTCCATGATCAAGCAAATGAGCGAAAGCGGAAAAGAGGAGCAATCCATTGTTCTGGTCTTTAACAGCGGCAGCAAGCAGGCGCTCAGCGATTCGCAAAAGGATGAAATCAACCGGGTGCTTGAGGACCTGAAAGCCAAACAATCGGAGCTGCGCTTAAATGAGATCGTTACTTATCTGGACGGGGAGGAGCAGGCCAAACGCCTGGTCTCCGAGGACAAGACGACAATTCTGGCGAATATCACCATAACGAGAGACGAGAACAGACCGGTTAATAAAGTCGCGGAGGATCTCAACAAAATCATCAAAATTCCCGAGGTTCATACGTATTTGACCGGGGCTTCATTGGTCGTCAGTGACTTTAGCGATTCCATTAAGACCGGAGTCCAAAAAACCGAGGTCATTGCCGTCCTGTTCATTTTGGTTATTTTGGTCATCGTTTTCCGTTCCCCGATCATTCCGCTTATTTCGTTGTTAACGGTTGGCGTGTCGTATCTGGTATCTTTATTTATCATCGGACATATGGTCGGAAGCTTCGATTATCCGTTCTCCAACTTTACGCAGGTGTTTATGGTCGTCGTATTGTTTGGGGTAGGCACGGACTACAACATCTTGCTATACACCAGGTTTAAAGAAGAGTTGAACAGACAAGATAACGTATTGTCCGCCGTAAAAGTGACGTTCAAAACGGCCGGCAAAACGGTCTTGTACAGCGGGCTTGCCGTATTTATAGGCTTTTTGGTCCTGCTGCTGGCCAAATTCAGATTGTATCAAGCCACCTCGGCCGTAGCTTTCGGGGTCGCCATTCTGATTATTGTGCTGAATACGCTGAATCCCTTTTTCATGACTTTGCTTGGCAAAAAGATGTTTTGGCCGTCCAAAAAATTCACCGGACATGCGGATAATCGCTTGTGGAGCTTCCTGTCTCGCCAGTCGGTGCTGCGGCCGTTTGTCGCAATCGTTCTTGTCGGAGCTTTAAGTGTTCCGTTTTTCCTTAGCTACAGCAAGCAGCTCGCTTATGACGACCTGGCTGAAGTCGGAGATTCCTATCCATCCAAGCAGGGGATTAACGTGATCGACCAACATTTTGCCGCCGGCTTCTCTGCGCCGGTCACCCTGGTGCTTCAAGCGGATCGTCCGCTCGATAATCAGGAAACCCTTAAGGCGCTAGACGAACTGACCGGTAAAATTTCCAAATCGGACGGGATTTCCAAGGTGTACAGCGCTACCCGTCCAACCGGGGAGAAAATCGACGAATTGTACATTAACGATCAATCCGGTAAAGTAGGCGACGGGGTTGGGCAAGCAAATGAGGGAGTCGGGACGATCAAAAACGGACTGTCATCGGTTACCGACCAGCTTAAATCCACGGAGGATCTAAGCAATGTAGAGCAGTTGATCGATGGAACCGCCGAGCTGAAAACCGGCGTTTCTGCCTTGGAAAAAGCGATGAACCAAGTGACGGCCGGGCTTCACAGCGGTACGTCCGGAGCGGCATCCCTTTCGGAAGGATTAATGACATTAAAGGAAAAAATTCAAGTTTTATCTGCCGGAACCCGGCAATTGGAGCAAGGTTACGGCAAACTCCAGCAGGGCCTTGGTTCATATAGTGAATTGTTCGCGACTATGAAAACCTCGATCAAAGGCGCCATGGACGGCTACGAGCAAATTGAGGCTAGTATGACGAATGTCGTACGCAACAATCCGTCTGTGGCGAGCGACGCCGATGTACAAAAAGTGCTCGGCATTGCCGCGGCGGCCCAGAAGCAGCTAAACGAGCTGTATACGCAGATGGATCCGCTGACGGCTCAATATGCTTCGGCAATGGACCGTTTTAAAGAAGCGAATACCTCTTTGGCGGAGATCAGCGGAGGATTGACGCAGGTCACTGCCGGCGTAGATCAGCTTCAGGCTGGAGCCGACAAGCTGCAAACGGGGTTAGCCAGCGGGGCCAAAGGTTCTGGCCAAATTGCCGCCAAAACCTCGGATGTCGAAGCGGGGCTCGAGAAAATCGGCAGCGGCCAACAGCAATTGTATGACGGCTTGCAAGGCCTGCAAGGCAAAATGAATGAGCTGAAAAAGGGGCTGGGCCAAAGCACGGAAGGACTTGCCAGCATTTCGGAAGGGCTGGATTCGGCGTCGGATTACCTGGATAACCTGAGTCAATCCGCGGCATCCCAAAGCTTTTATATCCCCGAAGATGTATTGAAGGGCAAGGATTTTCAGCAGTCGCTGGATACGTATATGTCGAAAGACCGGAAAACCGCAGAAATCACCATCATTTTGGAATCGAACCCTTATTCCAGAGAAGCCATGGATACGGTTAATCATTTGAACGCCCAACTGGATTCCGCTTTGAAGGGGACGGAGCTCGCGGATGCCAGACTCGCGTTGGGAGGAGTAACGCAGCAAAACCTGGATCTGCAGGACATTGCCGGGGGAGACTTCGATCGAACATCCGCCATCATGCTGATCGGGATCGGGATCATGCTGATTCTCATTACGCGTTCCTTCTGGCCGCCGGTATTCATCATCGGCTCTTTATATCTGACCTATCACATCGCGCTTGGCGTCAATGAACTGATCGCCACCACGCCGCTAAGCGTCGACAGCTTAAGCTGGAACGTACCGTTCTTTACCTTCATTATGATCATCACGCTCGGCGTGGATTACAGCATCTTCCTGATGATGCGGTACCGGGAGATTGAGGGAAGCCCCACGCACGCCATTACGATGGCCTCGAGAAACATCGGAGGAGTCGTCATCTCCGCGGCCGTGATTTTGGGCGGAACCTTTGCGGCGCTGATGCCGTCCGGCGTGGTCACATTAATCGAAGTGGCCATTGGAGTAATCATCGGGCTGGCGCTTCTGAGCTTGATCATGCTGCCGATTTTGTTCCCGGCGCTGATGAACCTTTTGGATAAGGCCGGGAGGTTCCAGAAGAGGGAGCCAAGGGAATTAAACGAATAGCCCATGATGCACGGTGCGCAGGTCCGCGCGCGGCGGTTTCTCGAAAACCGCATTTTCCCGAAAATAGCAGTACAAAATGGTCGTATTTCGGGAAAACATCCAAAAGCGAGGGGAAAAGGAACTCTTCTGAAGAAATAAAGCCATAAAACGGCGCTATTCATTCAGAATGAGGCCTCTCAGTGGAAATAAGGCCATATAAGACTGCTATTTTGAGTGTCGCAGGGATGCTTCGTTTGGGGATCGTTGACCAGAGCAGACCATTTGTTCTGACGCAAATCCTCGAAGTCGGTCCGGAATCTGGCTTCGATCTGGCAGGGGATTTCTGCTCTGTTGTTTGTGATAAATTTTAGAGGATATCCAAAAGCCAGCATAGATGACTTTTGGATATCCTCTTTTCGTTTATTCCGGGCCGCTTGATCGGCTCTCCTTTAACCCTTATTGGGCCGTAGAGAACTTGCGGGAAATATTCCGATAGGCTGTAGGAGACAGTCCTCTTTTAGCCGTGAATTGTTTGATGAAATAAGTGTCATACTCAAATCCGGTGGAACGCGCAATGTCATTTAAGCTCATGTCTGTATGAGAGAGAAGATCCCCCGCAACCTTCAAGCGGTGCGACAGCAAGTAGCCCATCGCCGTGCTCCCGCATCTTTCCTGAAACATTTTGTTGAGAGACACGCGGTTCAAATGCGCACAATTCGTTAAATCTTGCAAAATAATTTTATCGGGATAATGGGTGTGTATATATTCCAAAACCAAATCCACAGGCGATTGTTCGCTTTGGCGGTTCAAATCCTCAAGCAAACCCAGTATTTGAATGAGGTATTTTTTGATTCTGCACACCCAGCGCGCATCGCTTTGCGCATAGACTTCCGTTCCGAGCACAAAAAACCATTCAAATAATTTCGGATAGGCTTCTTCGGTTACATGTGGTACTGCGGTGCGAGTAGAGCCGCCTTGAAAAAGCGAAAGGCCCGATTGTATTTTGAGATTAGCCGGAAAATAATCTTCCGTTTCGGAAATCCGGATGGTGTTCAGAAAATCAGGATGATAGCTAAACGATTGCGCGAAGACGTTATGTTTATCGGAAATCTGCAGCTTATCGTCTTTGGACAAACAAAGAATCCCCGGGGCAGAAACGGATATCGGGCGCTCATTAAGCGAGCCGGATATGCTTCCGGACGTAATAAAGATTAAAGTAAACCGCTCCGGATAGGGAAGAGACTCAAAATCCTCGGCGGCGACAAATTCGATTTTCAGCGTTCTTTTTTTGTGGCGATCCACTTGCGGCATGATTTTCACCTGACAGATAGTATAGTCAAATACTTCTTTTATGACAGTGTATCACAAAAACCACAGGGATATAATAAGGACGAAAACAAAGAAAGGTGGTTATATCAGGATGGAGATCAATATTGCAATTAACGGTTTTGGCAGAATCGGGAGGCTGGCGTTTCGGCAGCTTTTTGATATGGAAGGATTTCGCATTGCGGCCATCAATGATCTTACGAGCCCTAAAATGCTGGCGCATTTGCTAAAGCACGATACAACGCAAGGACATTATGCCGAAAAAATTGATTATAGCGATAACAGCTTGATCGTAAATGGCTTGGAAATTCCGATCTATGCCGAAAAGGACCTCGGAAAACTCCCGTGGAAAGAATTGAAAATCGATGTTGTTTTGGAATGTACAGGCTTTTTCGCATCTAAAAAAGGGGCGGCAGCGCACATTGAAGCGGGCGCAAAAAAGGTACTTATATCCACTACCGCCGGGAACGATGTTCCGACTGTCGTGTACGGCATCAACGAACACACGTTGACCAAAGACGATACGATTGTTTCGGCCGCATCCTGCACGACGAATTGCCTTGCTCCAATGGTGTATTTCTTGAATGAACTGGCGCCGATCCAAAAGGGCTTTATGACCACAATACACGCTTACACAAACGACCAAAATACCCTTGACGGCCCACATGCCAAAGGCGATTTGCGCCGGGCCCGCTCTGCGGCCGGCAACATTATTCCCACCACAACCGGGGCGGCAAAAGCGATAGGACTCGTTATTCCGGAATTAAACGGCAAGCTGGACGGGACATCGCAAAGAGTTCCGGTCATGGCAGGATCGCTGACGGAATTAACCGCCGTTGTGACCGGCTCGGTAACAGCGGAGCAGGTCAACGAGAAAATGGCGCAGTCCACATCGGAGGTGTACGGATATACCGAGGAAGAACTTGTTTCCTCCGATGTCATCGGCATGACTTACGGCAGCTTGTTTGATGCGACTCAGACAAAAGTAACGGAGCTCGGAACGGATACATTGGTAAAAATCGCAGCGTGGTACGATAATGAAAACTCCTTTACCAGCCAAATGATCCGTACCGCAAAATATCTGGCGAATTTGTAAATAATGAAGAACAAGTTGCGGTTAATGTTGTAAGCAAATGATGTACAAACAAAAGAGTCCGACCATCGGCTAGGATTGTGGGGGAGATGCATCCCGGGCTGAAGGCCGGGCTTTTTGCTTACATTCCCGATGGAATTGCATTCAGTGATCTTTAGCTAAGGATATAATCTTTTTGATGTCGCAAACTTTTTTATTAACGCTTCATTTCCTCTGTAAATACGCAATTATTTTGTGTATGTATCGATGCCGTCCCAATATCTAAAGCTGTTTTGTAATACCAAATCTTATAATCTATTTTCTCCATATACTTTTCCAGTTCAGCAATTTTCTCCGCAACTACTTTTTTATGAGTTTCAAATACTTCAAGTCGCTGCTTTAATGTGGCGTCTCCTTGCATACCCCATTCAATATACTGTCTGATCTTTTTTACCGGCATACCGCTATTTTTCAAACATGTTATTACTCCAAGCCATTCAAAATCACTCTCTTTAAAGTCTCTGTTGCCAGCCTTATTACGATCAACGAAGGGTAATAAGCCTTGTTTGTCATAGTAGCGCAATGTATGTACAGATAATCCTGTCCTGCCGGCAACCTGACTAATGGTATATCCCAATGTATTATCCACCTTTTTTATAAAATAATAATTATTGTATAGGTTAGTTTGGGCCTTAAGTCAAGAAGGTATTCGATAGCAAAAAAATTCACGCAAGATGCTTGACTTAGACTATGCTCTAGGGCTTAAGTTTTTTTTGCATCAAAAATATCAATTAAAAGGGAGAGAGATAAATGAATAAAAGCAGCGTTTGGCTGATCACCGGATGTTCCACCGGATTCGGTAGAGAACTAGCAAAAGCAACGATTAAAGCCGGTAATAACGTGGTTGTTACAGCTAGGAAACTTGATTCGATCACCGATTTGGTTAACGGGAATCCTGACAACGTTCTGGCAGTGGAACTCGACGTTACCAAACCCGATCAAATCGTAAATACAGTAAATGCCGCAAATGAGAAATTTGGGCGGATCGACGTACTCGTCAATAACGCCGGAATCGGTTATTTTAGCTCCATTGAAGAAGCCGACGAAGAAGAAACCCGAAAAATGTTCGAGATCAACTTTTGGGGTCTAATGCATATGACCAGCGCGGTTTTACCTTATATGAGAAGCCAGCGATCAGGACATATTATTAATATTTCGTCAATTGGAGGTTTCGCTTCTTTTCCTGGAGTCGGTTACTATAATGGCTCGAAACACGCCGTTGAAGGTATATCGGAGGCTCTTGCGAAAGAGGTGGCGCCATTTAATATTCGTGTAACTTTGATTGAACCCAGCAATTTCCGTACGGATTGGGCCGGACGCTCAGCCGCTAAAACGAAATCAGCGATCCAGGAATATGAGGATCTTATCTCTCCATTTATAAGCGGAGAAGGCCATGG
The DNA here is from genome assembly GCF_056171975.1 of Paenibacillus terrisolis. Lineage (NCBI taxonomy): Bacteria > Bacillati > Bacillota > Bacilli > Caryophanales > Paenibacillaceae > Paenibacillus > Paenibacillus terrisolis. Next base: position 59,843 of record NZ_JBKFGG010000027.1, read on the forward strand.
AAATGAGCCCGGAGACCCAAGAAAAGCTGCACAGGCAATCGTTGGCATTGCCGAGTCTGAGAAACCGCCGCTTCGATTATTGCTTGGATCGGATGCTTACCATATAGCGATAGACAAATATACAACGTTACTGAAACACATCGAAGAATGGAAAGAAGTAACGGTCAATGCCGATTTCCAAAATTGAATGCTGGAACCTTTAATTTTAAGAAAGAGATGTTCGTAATAAAGGGGGAGAAGTTGCCGGATCCAGCAAAGGGATCTTGTAATCGCATAATCCAGGCCGTCGAAAAATGAACACTTACCGCTTAGTTTTGGAACTATTGAATAAACTACGTATCCTTGGAGGAGAAAATGAGCACTCAAGAACAAGCCGCTGTTTTTAACGTTTTGGAAGGACGACATTCCGTTCGAGAATATCAAGCCAACTTTAAAATTCCAAAGCCGGATCTTGATAAATTATTGACGACTGCTGCGACAGCTCCATCTGCTTGGAACTTACAGCATTGGAAGCTTCTCTTGATCGACGATCCAACGCAAAAAGAAAAATTGCTTCCAATCGCTAACGGTCAGCAACAAATCGTACAAAGCTCCGTCGTGATTGCAGTGCTTGGCGATCTGGAAGCGAATAAAAACACGGAAATCGTTTATGGACCGGCGGTTGAAGCAGGGAAGGTGCCGCAAGAAGTTAAAGTCCGTCTGGCTACTCAAATCGCCGACCATTACCAAGACTCTCAATTTGCTCGCGATTCTGCATTCAGCAATGCCGGCCTGTTCGCTATGCAACTGATGATTACGGCCAAAGCGATGGGCTATGATACATGCCCAATGGTTGGCTATGATCGGGAAAAGTTCGTTAAGACGTTCAACGTTCCGGTTCGTTACGCGCCGGTTATGTTAATTTGCGTCGGTCTGGCCCTTAAGCCTGGACGTCCTTCAAGTCGGTTTCGTTTGAATCAGTTCGTAGTATCCAACTCGTTTTAATTTAATATAGAAGACGGTAAGGCTCTCGCACATGAGAGCCTTATCAAGATGTCTCAAACTACTCATTGCAAGCTTATCGAAAATAGGACGGTATAGCATTAATTATTAACCCTGCCGCGAATAAAAAGGAGGGACTTTTATTTATTAACCGTCGGGAGGAACAGGGGCAAGTTTTTTTCTCTGATCGCTGGCGCTTTTATTATTACGTAAAATAATAATTTGACGAATAAATATATCTGGTTTATGATGATTTCAAGGAGGTGCGGCCAAACCAATGGATAAATCAATGAAATCGCATTACATGAATCGGATCGATGATAAATTGGCCGAGCTGCCTTGGTACGTTACCGAATACATAGACAGCCGCAAACGCAAACTTTCGCACACGACGCTGCTGAATTATTGTCACGACTATATTATCTTTTTTGATTGGCTGGTTTCGGAAAAGCTTGCCGCCGCAAGCCGCAAAGAAATCGAATTATCGGTTCTGGAAAAACTGACCGTTCGCGAAATCGAAAACTTTCTTTCCTTTTTGGAGTACCAATTGGGCAATACCCGATACACGATCAACCGTAAGTTATCGGCATTAAAGTCCCTCTTCGATTATTTGCAGAATAAAGCTGAAACGGTAGATTTGAAGCCCTATCTTGAACGGAACGTCATGGCCAAAATCGAGTTCAATTCGATTAAGGAAAGCCAGGAGACGATCGCCAACCGGATCGAAGGCAAAATTCTTCGAAATGATGATTTTGAACAATTCCGGCAGTTCGTCGCGTACGATTTTGGCGCGTTAAATAAGGATAACAAAAGGCTTTATCAGTTTCACGAGTTTAATCGTGAACGGGACACCGCAATCGTGTCGTTGATTCTTGGATCCGGACTGCGGTTATCGGAAGTCGCCGGCATCAATATCGAGGATCTCGACGTCAATAAAGGCCAAGTCCGCGTGCTTCGCAAAGGCAATAAGGAACAATACGTATATTTTAGCCAGCAAGCTTTATCGGACCTGGAAAATTATCTGCAGATCCGAAGCAGCCGGTACAAACCCGAGAAAACCGAAAATTATTTGTTTCTGGCGGCGCCGATCGGCCGGAAAGGCAAAAACCGGCGGTTAACGCCAAGATCGATCGAAAAGCTCATCGAAAAGTATGCGACCGCCTTCGGCAAACCGGCGCTAACGGTGCATTCCTTAAGACATTCCTTCGCGACGCGTTACCACCAGGAGAACAACGACGTGCCGCGGCTCAAAAATCAGCTCGGGCATTCATCGATCCAAACCACGATGATCTATACGCATTTAACGGATGAAGAAATGAGAAAAGCCGTCAATAATATGGATAAGTAAAGTTTATCTTTTTATTCTTGGCAGAAGTGTCGCCGGAATTAGCGCCAGCGCTGAAAAGGCAATCGACCAGATGAATGAATGATCGAACGCAACAGCTACGGCGGCCGGGTCGTGTGCCACGACCGAATTAAGCTCGTTCTGCAAAATAATAGCGATAACCGATGCCCCAAAGGCGCCGCCGATTTGCTGCATAATACGAGTGGTGATGCTGGCATGCGGGATTTGCTGCGAAGACAGCCCAATATAGGCGGAAGCCATAACCGGTAAAAACACGGCCCCTAATCCGGCCCCCCGTACGATCAATGCCGCGCTCAAATAATAATAGCTCGTATCCGCGCTAAGCTGCGTAAATGGCCATGTTCCAAGCAAGGTAAGCAGGGTTCCAACAAGAACGACGGGCTTCGAGCCGATCTGATCCGTTAGTTTGCCGGCAAGCGATCTGGTCAGCAGCATCCCAATCCCTTGCGGTGCAAGCAGCAAGCCGGATAAAAGCACAGATTCGCCGCGGACTTGCTGGAAGTATAACGGCAGCAGAAGCATTGCCCCATAGGTGGTCAGACCGGATAAAAAGAGCAGTGTTGAGGATACGGTTAAAGAACGCGCCCGGAACAGCCTAACATCAAGCAACGCTTCGTTTCCTTTGCGAAACGCATGGACGACAAACCCAGTCAAAAGCGCTAATCCCGCTATAACGGGAACGAGAACCGCGGCACGGCCGAAACCGTGGCTGGAGCTTACTTCTCCAAGACCGTAAATAATGAGCACGATGGCCGGGGATAGTAGTATCAGTCCCAGCAAATCCAGTCGCAACGTTTGGGTTCCGCGCTCTTCATTGGGCAAACCCTTCCACGCCAATATGATGGCAACGATGCAAAACGGAATATTCACCAGAAAAATCCATCTCCAGCTCAGATGATTAATGATAAGGCCTCCGAGCACTGGCCCTAATATCGGCCCAAGAAGCATTGGCAAGCTGACCGTGGCCATCATTTTGCCCATATTTTTCCCTCTGGCCGCGCGAACTCCCAAAGTCTGCATCGTCGGCATCAGCAATCCTCCGCCGATCCCCTGTATAGTACGGAAAAAAATGAGGCTCTCCACGTTCCACGCCAGGCTGCATAGAACAGAACCAAGCAAGAACATGCCCAGCGAAAATAACCAAATGGACTTGCCCCCAAACCGTTCCACTGCCCAGCCGGTGAAGGGAATGACCATGCCCAGCGCAAGCAGGTAACTGGTCATCACCCATTGAATGGTCGATACCGAGGCATTAAATTCCCGAACCAACGTATCAATAGCAACATTGGTTATCGTCGTGTCGAATACCGGGGCCAGCATACCGACCATTAGAATCCACATCATTTTCTTCGCGGCCGCCTGCTGTTGCTGTTCAGCCGATTCAAGCGTTGCGGAACCTTGTGTTTGCAAGATGAATACCTCCTTTTAATCAAGCCGATAAGATACTAAAAGTTTCTTATTCGTGTATATGATATACTATCCCTATATGAAACGCAACGAATTTTTTAAGGAGCATGAGAACAATATGTCCAACGCTCAAGATCAAAATAAATTGAAAAGCAGACGCAGAGGCAAAGAACTGGAAGCGGCTATACTACAAGCGGTACGGGAAGAGTTGAAAGAACGAGGGTATTCTAATCTTACGATGGATGGAGTGGCGGAACGGTCGGGAACAAGTAAAGCCGTACTTTACCGGCGCTGGGCTAACCGTGCTGAGATTGTACTCGCGGCGATCCGGGAACGCGTGCCCCTGCCGCTGGAGGAAGTGCCCGATTACGGGAATTTGCGAGATGATGCTTGCGGCGTGCTTAGATCAATGAATCAGAACAATCCCGAAGTGATGATGCATGCTTTCTATGGGCTCATCACGGAAATCGAGGCGATGCCGCTTGCATCCTTATTATTCCCCCAAGGACGTCATAACAGGACAATGAGAATTGTTCTGCAGCGAGCCGTTGACCGAGGAGAGGTGTCGGCCGAAGCCGTTACGCCCCGGATGCTTACTTTGCTAGGGGATTTGGCCCGCAATGAGTTAATCCTTTATAATAGCCCCATGTCTGAGCAGACAATTGCAGAGATTGTGGACGAAGTTTTCTTACCGCTTGTATTAAAACGGTGATTACCAATTCCGCCCTCCGCAAAAACCTCACCACAAAAAAATGCTGGCGAATCATTGGGTCTCACTTTGGTAAGGTTGAGGTTGAGCAGCCACCAGTCATGAACATGGTTTAAGACAACTTAACAGCGGGCGAACTGGTGGCTATTGCAAAAGAATCCGGTCGGAACGGAAAACCGAAGTCCCTGTTTAAGCACTACATGCTACCAGCGTACGTTCTTTAATAGGTGATTGGAAATGGAATATAATGAGGAGGACGTAGCCCAAGCGAAGGCGCGGGAGCGTTCTTTTTATTGAACTAACGGGCAGTTATGCGTAACTTCCAAGGAATGTAAACATCTAAATAACGTAAGGAACGAGGAGGCAGACAATTCATGGGAGGAACGAATGTATGGGATGCGAAGTGGGAGGTTAACGAAGAGCAGGCGCGGACGCTGATCGGCAGACAATTCCCTCAACTGTCATCGAAGCAAGTGAAGCGATTGGACTGGGGCTGGGACAATACGGTTTTTCTCATCGGTGACGAGTACGTGTTCCGGTTTCCAAGAAGAACGATTGCAGTTGGCTCGATTCGTATGGAAGGGAAGCTGCTCCCGCAGATGGAGGCATATATGACCATCCCCTATCCTAAACCGTTGTTTTTTGGCGAAGCAAGTGACGAATACCCGGCGCCATTTCTTGGCTATGCCTACGTGCCAGGAGATTTCCCAATCGGTTTGACGGAAGAACGCCGGGCTTTATCGGCAGAGACGCTGGCGAAATTTTTGCGGAGATTGCATGAGTTTCCGGTGCAGGCGGCGCTGAAGTGCGGAGTTCAGCAAGATCATCGAAACTTGACGGACATAGCATCGCGCAAAGTGAAATTGGAGGGCTTTCTATCGAAGCTGGTTGAACACTTGTCGCCGGAGGAGTCCGGTGTGATCGAAGCGTATATTAGCAGACTGCAAAAGGACCGTGTCGAGGCGGTGAATGCACTGCTACATGGCGATCTTCATTTCAAAAATATGCTTGTGAATGAGAACGGGATCGTTTCCGGCATCATTGATTGGGGCGATCTGAGCGTAGGCCATCCAGCTTGCGATTTGAGCGTTGCTTATAGCTTTTTACCACCTTACGCTCGCAGCGTGTTTTTCGAAACGTACGGAGGAGCGGACGAGGAAACGAAGCTGCTGGCGCGGCTGATCGCGGTATACATCCCCATACTAATCTTAATGCAAGCGGTCGACGACGGGAATGAAGCGATTGCGGCAGAGGCGAAATCCAACATCATGCGGGCACTGTCGGATTAGGCTCATTATTTCGGGTAATGAGACCAAGTTCTTGTCCTATAAGGGACTATGTTCTTGTCCTCCGACACGAAGGGAGATTGATACCACGAATAATCCAAACTTTATTCAGTTACATCTTCACAAAACCCGTATTTTGTACATATGTATTAAAAGCGGTTAAACCCCTTGTTTTTCTAAAGATTCTTGTACAAGTGACACAAATTTACCTACATTATATTATATTTCAGCCACTCCAATTTTGATCCTTATCGCCATACTTGTTAGTTTTTCACTGGCTGTAAAAACCATTGAAACAGTCAAGATATTTACACGGAACTCCGATGTCCAAGCCATAAATACACGAGTAACTGATCAAATATGTCGCGTTCTGTTCAACATCTACTTGTAGATCTGTAGTCAATATACATCAAGGAACATCCCACTATGTTTTAATGGTGGTCGTATTCCCCTTTCCCCGCCATACTTATGTCTTGCTAGTTTTGTACATTCCTCTTATAAAATTTTCCAATTAGATATATCAGTAATCCTATAGAAAACAAAGTTATCGCTTTACTAATGCTTCCTAATTTAAAAACAACAACTAAGATAGAGAATGCCATCATAAATTGACCTAATAGATGAATGTATTTGAGCATTTCTAAAATTACACCTCCTTATATTCAAAAAACGCACTTGAAATGAACCGAGTAAGCAAGAAATCTTTCTTTTTTCGTAGTGTAGTAGTTATAATATTTTTGCACAATATCATTCAATAAATACCTCTTGCATCAATAGGCAATTCCCTAACGTGTTTAAGATAATTCGTAATATTGGCATCATCTTTGCCATTGTAGGAATATTGAAAATACTCGGCGACATCCTTGGCTAGAATCCTAAACAATTCACAAGAAATGAATATCGAGTTCCACATATTTTCATAGTTGCTGCCGGAATAAGTTTCCTTATACATTTCCCAATATGCTTCGGGAAGATGCTTCTTCATGTACTTCCCCATTTTCCCTGTAGATACTTGAAAATCTTTTCGGGTACCCACCCACCATGAAATCATCTCATCCAGGTGAGGTCTGATGACGTGCTCAAACATTTGTTTCGCATACGGTAATTCATCACGCCAAATTCCTTTGGCAACATTCTGTAGACACCACCAAAAGTCATTGCAACAACCCAAATATAATGGCTCTGTCGGCTTCTTAACATGATAGTCGATATCTGTGGGAGCAGAAATGATTGGTAGGCAGTTATCCTTATCTAATAAAGGAACTGTCAATTTATCACTAACATATCCTTCAAGCATAGATTCTTTAGTTTCTATGTGAAGGTCTATACGATTTCCATCCGTAAATAGCATTAAATATCCGTAAGACCGATTAAAATCCATATCTATGCCTATAGATTGGTCATTTTTATCAGGCTCTTGCATCATAAGCAAATCACCAAATACATTTACCCATGTCTCGTCTTTTATAAAAGATGAAGTTTCGGTTACTACGTAAACAATGTCATAATCCTGAAAAATATCCTTGGGAGCATTAGGATTGGTACGCGAACCGTTCATGTAAACCGCACGGATTCGTTCATCCTTTTGAGCAACTTCTAGAATTAAATCAAACATTTCTTTTTCAGTTCTCATTTACGTCACCTCCGCATCTTCATACAGGCTATACATAACATAGCACAACTGGGGTATTTTTACTCCCCCCTCCTTCTCATCCAAAGAAAAATTCTAAACTTAGGCATCTCGTTTACGGTAAAATGCAATAGCTACTATCATCAAGATCAGTGCCCATAACATTGAAATACCTGTCCCCTGCATGGGTGTAAGGACATTTATTTCATCTAAGGCAGGCGGCATATACATATAATATCCTGCCGTATCCGGAAAATAATTTTTAATACCAGGCAGAAAATTTCTCGATAATGGACTGACAATGAAATAGTAACCAAGCAACACCACTAAAGCAGGAGTGGTTCGTCTTAATAAAGCACCTATAGCTGCACTTAGAAGTGTAGTTAATGTCAGATAGCCTGCTGCACCTGCTATTGCTTTTAACAGTGTGTCTATTTCGACCCCTACTGCCGTGTCTTTCATCATTATAAGAGTATATAGCATACCTGATGCAGCTATAATAAACGCCACAGGAATGGTTATAGTGGCCAATGCCAAATGCTTCGTGAATAATTGAATTCCCCGCCAAGGCATCGCCGTTAAAGTCGTCCGAATTTGTCCGCCGGTATACTCCGAACAAGTAGCTAATATCCCAAGAATGATGAACCCTGCTTGAAGATATCCCATGGAAGCAAGTCCAATATTCAGTATACTTTGCGTCCCCGCTGCACCTTGTAGACCAACCGAAGTATAAGCTGCGGCTAAAGCTAAATTAAGCATGAATGTACCCATAAGGGTGAGCCATGTCCATGGTAATGCAACCATTTTATCCAGTTCAGCACTCAGGATTAGTGTTATCTTTCTGCTCGAAGAGACACTCATGATGCAACGTCCCTCCTATGGAATACAATAGCTGCAGCAATGAACAGAACGACTACCCAAGCAAACATGACTATCCCGCCTGTGAACGGGGTATGAAAGCTGTCGCTCATAGGCATAAACATGTCAAGGCCAGCCCTATCCGGTAAGTATAACGCCAACTTTGTAACCTTGGAAAGCAGGAAACTGAATGATACAACGGATGTATTTATGATGAGCACAGCAAGCGGAATAATGCCATTCTTAGTTAGAGCAGTAATCCCAAATGCTAGAAGAGCAGTGAATGTCCAGTAGCAAACTGCACCGATCAGTTTAGTCCATTCAAATGCAGGGGCGTATTCACCAAGAATGAGATGCGTTGCTGACACCGTTGTCATCATAGCAACAATACAAAGCAGTATGCTGATCCCTGCCACAGCGCCTGCCTTTGCCAGCAAAAAATGAAGCCGGGATGAAACAGCAGTTAAACTTGTTGTAATCTGTTGTCCTCCACCCGATTCACGGCTCTCTGTCAAATACTCACTGCTGACGGCAAGCACACCTAGAATAATGACACCTTGCACACCAAGAGCTAATCCGATATAGCCAACTTCCGATAGCCGTGTGCTAACTCCAGCTATAATCTCCTCTTTTTGTGCTGTACTGTCCAGCGCAGCAATGAGCGCTGGGGCAATTGCTCCAATCAGAAAGGCCAGCCAAATACCTGGCAGGGAGAACAATTTCGATAATTCAGCGTTGAATGCTCTCATACAACATCACCTGCATGTTCAGATGTCAGGGCGAAAAAGGCTTTCTCCAGCGTAGAATGGTTACCTATTACTTCCTCCAATGTTCCATCTGCAACGATTTTTCCATGATGAATAATCACTACATCATCCACAGTCTCTGCAAGCTCTCCCATTAGATGACTGGATAGCAACACCGTGTTACCAGACGCAGCACGTTCACGTAAAAATGTCCGGATCCATCGAATTCCTTCCGGGTCGAGCCCGTTTACGGGTTCATCTAAAACTAATATTGGGGGATCGCCAAGCAGTGCGGCTGCCATTCCAAGTCTTCTCCCCATACCAAGGGAATACTTCCCAACTCTTTTACCAGCTGCATTAGTAAGGCCTACGATTTCCAGAACTTCCTCGACACGCGAGCGGGACAATCCTGCGGCACGAGCCATCCATCGCAAATGCGCCCGTCCTGTTCGCATAGGGTGAGCTCCAAGTCCATCCAAAGCGGCACCTACTGCCCCTAGAGGATTATGTAATTCTGCGAATGGCTTTCCATTAATCAGTGCGCTCCCTGAGGTAGCACGATCTAATCCAAGCAGAATGCGAAGTGTAGAACTTTTACCCGCCCCATTCGGACCTAAAAAACCAGTTACTCTACCTGGTCTTGCTGTAAAACTGATACCTGATAAAATTTCTTGAGATCCGCGACGTTTGACCAAGTTATTAATGGTAAGCAACCATAACACGTCCTTTCTGTTATGGTTCTCATTATAAAGAAGCAAAGTTACATCTCGGCTATCCGTCTGTTTACTTCTGGGTTACCTTTAGGTTAAGCTCTGCCAATAGCTACTCTTGTGCCATTTTCATTGGATGTAAAATCGGCTCTCAGCTTCATTTTTTTCAACATAAAATTGGAAGCCGATAAACCAATCCCCGCCCCACGCTCATAGGAGGAGTTATCCATACCGGGACCTCTATCCGCAATAATGATCAGTTCTTTTTCCACATCAACCACAATGTTTGCATATTTCCCCTCTGCCGCATGCCGAAGAATATTCTGAAATAAATTATCCAGAACCCGTGTCATCCATTTAGGATCCGTTTCCCAATAGAAAGTCTCCTCTGCCGGCAAATCAACATCGATCTGAATTTCTTGTTCTTCAAATGCAGGATACCACGCGGCAACCGATGCTCTTACCAAACGTCCAATATCTGTTGAAACGGGCCCAAAAGGATGTTTCCCTGATGTAAGCAATGTGTAGGAAAGCAAATCATCCATCAGATCTCCGACTCTTGTAATCGTATGGTTCATCTCTGTTAATAAGCTTTGTCCTTCTGAACTCATTGACTATTTATTTAATCTGGTGACATGTCCTCTCAAAATGGTAAGCGGCGTTCGTAAGTCGTGAGATAAATTCGCAATGAGGCGATGCCGTAATAATTCCTCTTCATATTCTCGCTTGCGACTGTCTTCAAGCTGCTGAATCATCCAATTAAAAGAACTTCCCAACTGGTCTATTTCATCCATACGATCCGTTTGAACAGATATGGGTTGGGGAAATGAGTTGTGATTTGCTGAAAATGACATGACTTCCTGTAAGCGGGTGAGACGTTTACGAAGCCTCAAGAAGAACAGCCAGGATATTACAACAAAAGCGATAATAATAAATCCAAACAATAACACGGTAACGTAAAATAGATTTAACGTGTTCATCTCTTTTTCATTGGTATCAGAAAACCCAAAAAACGCACTGAAGAAAATAAGCACAATAAACGGAAAAAAGATAAATAGAAAATGTACATTTAGAAAACGACGAAATAAGGATCTATTCTGTCTCATAGCTTCACCCGATAGCCTATTCCCTTCAACGTTTCAATAATCTCTGGGGAATCCGGATGACGTTCCAGCTTTTGACGCAGTCGATGAATATGCACCATTATTGTTTTATCACCGGTGATATAAGTTTCTTGCCAAATGGCTTCATAGATTTGTTCTTTTGGTAAAACTTGATTTGGGTGGCGCAAGAAGTACATTAAAATTTGATGTTGTTTCCCTGTCAATATAATTTCTTCTCCTGTGCGCTTGTCGTATACCATTTGGACAGCTGGATCTACTTCAATATGGTTTCCTAATAAAATGCGTTCGGAATGAGTTCCGCCGCTTCGACGGATTAATACTTCTAATCTTGCCACTAATTCATCCGTATGGAATGGTTTCGTTAAATAGTCATCGGCAAATTGCAAACCGTCTACCTTATCATCTATCGAAGTTCGAGCAGATAACAGCAAAATGGGAACAGCAGGAGCTGCCTTTTTTAATCGTTTTCCCACCGTAAATCCGTCTAAACCGGGTAACATGATATCCAAAATAACGATTTCATGCTGATTTACTTCTTTTTCGGCTCCTTCCCCGGAAAGCAGCCACTGAACCGAAAATCCTCGCTGTTCCAATTCTTCTTTTAACCAACTGCCTATTTTCTCATTATCTTCAATATATAATATGTTTCTTTTCAAGGAGCATCCCTCTCTCTATTGAGTTTCACTATGATTGAACCGGTCGTTCTGCACTCCCGTATACGGAAATCCGCAAGTTCTTTCGAGAACAGTATAGATGAAAGTAAGAAAATCCCATAGGAAAAATCAATCCATCTTTTAGTGCCGAGCAAGTTCTTTAAGATATCGAAGTTCAAGCACCTTCCGAGTACATAAAAAGACGGATCGCAGGAACCGCAATCCGCTGTCTTCTGTGGGATTATACTGAGAAGCCTTTATCTGGTCAATTAAGCCAATTAAAAAGCCACCTTCTCAACGTTTCCCATGCTTAGTTCCCCTAAAAACAAACACCCTCATGAAATAATAGCTGCACAATGAGGATAACGCCATGGATATCCCTTTCGATCCATTGTGGATCATCCAAATCGGAAGGAAGGATTTAATACGGCTCCTAGGTAAGCGACTGAATTGATCACGATAAGAGCCAGCGGGGTCCTCGTATGCCATACTACCAGCAAGGCATTCAACAACACCAGATCTAAAGCGCCGTTCATCAGGCCGATCAAGCTGAAATGTGCAAATTGAAAAAAATTTCTTCTTAAACTCGCTCTTCTCGTCCATACCGGCATTAGATCCCCCCTCCTCTCTCCTTAAGACACTCTTATAATTTCCAAGAAACGGTCGGCAGCACGTTGTCCGTCAGTACTCGGTTTTGATGTCTCACCGCGGTGAACAGAATGTCCCGTAGAACCTCGTCGGTCAGTAGGTGTGGCTCCAATCCCAGATCCTTAAGCTTCGTGTTTTTGCCAAAATAATAATGCTTTTCCTTCTCGATGCGCGGATTGTCGAGATGAACAATTCGGCAATGCCATTTCATATTTAAAAGACTATGTTTACTTCAAAATTGTTCATTTAATAATAAAAATTTTTTTGACTCAATTAACGATCAAAAACCACAAATCACTTTTATAAATATGAACGATTACAGAAAAAACTAAACGGCCTCATCCCTAGAAATTCAGGGCCAAGGCCGTTTAATGGACCTTTATTTTTTGTACTGTTTCAAGATTTAGCTTCCATATACCTTCCAGGATTCGATCCCCGTCGAGGTCGACGCCTTCGCCGTGATGTTGAGCCGAATCATGTTCGTGGAGATGGCGGTAAACGTCGTCGTGTTGTACTGGTTGCCGAGCACAGCGAGGCCGATTGGATCGTTCACGTCCGCCCAAGCCGTGCCGTCCCAGTATTGAATCGTATAAGATTCGGGAAGATCGATGCCTTGATCGTCATCGAACCAGTAGACGTCGACTTTGGATATCGTGTAGTTTTGGCTGAAATCGTACTCCACCCACTGCGTCGTTCCGGGATTGTCCCAATTGCCGTAAACAGGGTGATTACGATCGTTGGAGCTCGTCGGCGTGTATCCGTCGTTCAGGCCGGCCAAGCTCTCCCACGAAGAGACGTATGAAGTCGAGGCCGTTCCAAGCGGAGCGATATCCGCGATATTGACGGCGCCGCCCACCAGCGTATTGATCTCCGCCCCGCTGAGCGCGCGATTGTAGATTTTGAAATCATCCACCAGGCCGTTCAAATTCGGATCGCCCGAATATTGGGAGCGGCCGATCCAGTTTTGCGTCGTGCTGCCGAGGTTGGACGGCTTCAGCGTCATGTTCGCGTTGCTCGCCACTTCCACGCCGTCGACGTACAGGGTGCCCGTCGTGCCGGAGAGCGTGACCGCCACATGCTTCCATACCCCGGTCGGGAACGCCGTCGACGACGAGATTTGCTGCTCGGAGCTGTTACCGCCTGTTGTGATCGAGAAGCGCAGGCCTGCGGTTCCCGGCTGCGGCGTCAAGAACATGTTGGCGGACGTGCCCGTACCGAAGTCGAAAATCCGCGTCCAGTTGCTGAGGCTGTTTACTTTTACCCAAGCGGCAATCGTGAAGTCGTTCAAGCTGCTCGTGATACCGGCCGGCAGGCTTACGTACTGGCTCGAGCCGCTCAAGCTGACCGCGTTGCCCTCATGCCCGGCCGTCCAAGTCGCGGCGCCGTTCAACGTCGCGTTATTGCCGCTGCCGGAAGCATCCGCTGCGGACGTGCCACTCGTCTCATCCAGCTTGTAGTAGGCGACGACGTCCGATCCAGGATTTCCAATACTGCTTACGGTCATCGTCACCGTGTCGGAGGAAGACAGCGTGCCGTCGCTCGCGGTCAGCTTGAACACGTAGGTGCCCGCGGCGGATACCGTCGCCGTTGTGTTCAAAGCACTTGCGTTCGCGATCGTTGCCGTTCCAGGCCCGCTTTGCAGACTCCACGTCGTCGTCAGCGTGCCGTTAGGCAGTCCGTCATCGCTGGCGGTTCCGGTAAGCGCAACAGCCGCAGGCAGCGTGAAGGCGCCATTTGCGCCCGCGTCGACAGTCGGTGCGGCGTTCACGGCCGTCCCTTGCTGGATCGCGATGTTGTACGTCGCGGCCGTGCCGATGTTCAGGCTCACCGTTGTTTTGCCGCCTGCCGCCGCATTAAACGAACCGGCAGCCGTACCGTTCACGGTGACGTTATAACTGCCCGCCGCCAAATTCGTCAGCGTCAGCTTCGTCGTATGCGCGGCCGTCGTGTATTGATTCTTCAGTGTGAAGCTGACAGCGTTGCGCGCCGTTGCGACCGTCGCCGAAGCAAATTGGTCGCGGTCGAGCTCCATATACAGCTTCTGCGTGATGAGGTTGATTTTCTTAAAAACGCCGTCCTTCGGCGTAATTTGATAGCTGCCGCCGCTTTGCGTTACGTCGCAGCCGTAACAGGTCAAACCGAAGATCGGGTCGACGGCGACGTCCGAGCTGAGGATTCGGATCGCGCCGAACAAGCCGAGATCCGCTTCGCCGGACATGCCCCGCCAGCCGTTAAGCAGCGGCCCGCCGTCGAGCCCTTGCGCGCCAAGCGTACCGAGCTCCGACTGGTAAGTCCAGGATACCGCGCCGATGTCGGCTGCGTCCGAGCTGATCTGGCCGGAGTTGATCGCACCGATGTTGGCGATCTTAGCGGCGTACGACAACCGTTCGTCGACTTCCGGCGTGGCCGAGTAATTCCGCAGGTAATCGTCCATCGTATAACCCGCGAGCGACACCGTATATTGGAAGTTCCACCATGCTTCGCCCGTAATCGTCACCGGATCCGCGTAGTAGTACCACAACGGCTGCTGTCCGCGAACGGCGCGCGTTTTCGTGTTGATTTTGCTCATCATCGCCGTGTTGTTATTCATTTTGGCCAGCGTGTAAACCGCTTCTTCGCCCGTGTTGTCGTAGTTGTATTCCGAACCGTACGGGTAGGTTGTGTTTTTGAAGTTGTTGTACTTGGTGGCCATCTTGGAGATGATGTCGTTCGCTTGTGTTGTCATGCCTTCGTCCTGCAGCGCTTTGATGAGCTCCGGCGTCGTCGATTCGCCCATGAGACCCGTGCTCCAGTTATAAGCGACGCCCGCTCCGTCATACAACGCCTTGAAAATGTTATACGCCCGCGATAAATACGTCGTTCTCGGCTGCAAATACGTTACGAGGTTCGGGTACGCCTTCTCGATCTTATACATGCTGAAATACGTGTTGTAGATGTGCGGGTAGGCGTATCCGCGGTAAGTCGGCGTCGTGTTCGTTCCGGCCATCAGGAAGTCGTAGATCAAATAATCGGAATGATGACCCGCCATCAGGTTCGTCCAGATCGTCGTCTCCAAATACTGATCGAGCGCGGTAACTTCCGAGGCGACCGGAGTCTGGGCGTTTTTCTCGGCGAGGAACTCTGCGTGAGTATAGCCCCAATCGTCGCCCCAGCCCCAGTAGCCGGCAAAATTGTTGCGTTTGGCGTTATTTTGCATCATCCAGTCATCGAACGCCTTGTCCTTGATGTTGCCGGGCGCGTTCCATTGCTGGTTCTGTACCATGAACGTGGCGTGGCGCTGCAGTGCGGCATCGATCGGTTCGATGGCGTAAAACTGCAATACCGTTTTCTCCCCGCTGCCGTAATTGACGGTAATATTGTTCTGGCCAAGGTGGCTGAGCGTGAGTTGATAAAGCTTGTGGTCGGTTCCTGTAGTGCCGAGGGAGGTAACCGTCGTTTCGGAAGGATATTGCGCGGTAATGGAGGTAATCGTTTTGGAGGTATGGAGATCGAATTTGGCGGTCATGTTCGTGGCAAACATCATGCCGGGCACGACGGTGACATCGACCATGCCCTCGCTGTACAGCTTGTCCTTCACGGCTTGATCATTAGCCACTTTGAAAAACTTGAAGGCGTACGTTTTGCTCGCATTCGGAGCCAGCGTCAAGCTCGTATTCGGCAAATAGCCGCGCCCGGTGCTCTTGATGACGTTTGAGTGGATGTAATAGACGTTCAGGCCGTTGGCCCAGCCGCCTTGATCTTGCGCCCATTTGCTGCCGGGATGCTCTTGGGTCCGCCAATGGTCCATGTATTCGAACCCGGCGCCCGTCGTCGTATCCGGCACCATGAGGAGGAATGGGCCGATACCGCTCGGCCGATTGACCGTAATGTAGGAATTGTTATTGCCGACAAATGAATGGAACACCGTTCTCGTCTCGTAAATTTGTTCGCCGCCTCCGCCGGACCAATACTCGTTAAAAGGAAGAGGCAGTCCGAAGTCGCCGATCTCCAGCGTCTGCGCACTCGTGTTAGTCACTTGGATTTGCCACAGCAAGTAATCGTTTACGAGAGAATAGGTCTCGTTGACCCGAAAATTTTTGACGCCGTTCGCGTTCGCGGAATTCTGGTACGTGACGCTCACGGTGTTGCCGCTCTGGCTTTGCGTCCTTCCGTCGGACGAACTTTGCGTCAGCGCGGTTTGCCATGCGCCGGTGCCGAGCCGGTACTTGAACATCAGCTCCCCGAGCCACTCGTGGTCCGACGTGTTTTGCTGCGGCGCGTTAGTCGTATTCATAACGTAATTTGTAGGGAAGCTGTCGCCAACAAGCTGCAGCGAAGTAATCTCGCCGTTGGAACCGGTTTGAAAGTTAAACGTGGAGTTGGAAAGCGTATAGGCCGAAGCGAATTGGGGATGCACGAATACACATGCGGCCATAACCAAGAAGAATGCTGCAATCATAAGCGAACGTTTGTTGATTGCCGTTTCTGCCTTCATCATGAACGACCTCCTCTTCCGGATAGAAATCGCCAGCAAGGTTTTCTCCGTTTTTTATCTAAGTAATCACCTCCTTTCCGGCGCATTCGCCTTTATTTTTCACGAACCCAAACCAGCATTTCGCCCGGTTTCCGATTACCCCAGTATACGTATGGGACGGCCGAGACGGGGACGCTCCTCTTATTTCGCGTGACCGGTCGGTATAGCTCATCTTCCCAGGAAAGATCGGAACGCAGCCCCTCTGCGGACAAGACGACGATGCCGCCTAGAACGTCCTCCCGATACTCCGCTAAAAATTCAGAATCCACAGGGAGGCAAATATCCGTGAGGTCTGGGCCGTTGTCCGCTTCCTCCAGACAATAAACGAGCGGACCGTATTGCAGCGCGATTTTGCCGGCATTCTCGTGCACTTTGGGATTCGACTCGATCCGCTCGACTACCATCGGAAAATGCAGCTCGATTTCGTCGCTTTCCGTCCACGTTCTGCTGATATACGCATATCCGCGAAGGGCGATCGTATCCAGCGCCAATGCTTCCCCGTTAACCGTAATCGAGGGGTGTCTGCACCAAGAAGGAATCCGGAAAGAAAGCGTGCAAGCCGTCGGTTCATCCGTTTGCAGCCGGATCACGATTTTGCCGTCCCATGGATAATGGGTTTCCGTACGCAAGATCAGATTTCGGCCTTGAAGATCAAATACGCTCTCATTGGAAGCATAAAGATGCATGGCGATCTCAGCCCCGTTTTGCGTAAAGAAGTACGTATCCAAGGACGTCAGCAGTCTCGCGATATTTGGCGGACAACAAGCGCAGCCTAACCATGGCACGCGTTCGATTTTGACATGCTGCATATCGTAACGATACCCCGCGACCGCAGGATGAACCTCTAGCGGATTTACATAGAAATAACGTGTGCCGTCGAGGGATATACCGCTCAGCACCCCATTGTATAGAACACGTTCCATCACATCTCCGAATCGACTGTCCCTCTCGATTCTGAGCATTCTGGAAGCGAACATGACAAGTCCAATGGACGCGCATGTTTCCGTGTACGCCGTGTCATTAGGCAGGTCGTAATCTATCGTGAACCTTTCGGCATGGCCTTGCGAACCGAGCCCCCCGGTAATATACATCCGCTTGGACGTCACATGATCCCATAGTTTACGAAGCGCTTCGACCAAAGTATCATCGCTGTATGCAATCGCAAGATCAGCCATTGCTGTATACAAATACATAGCTCGAACAGAATGTCCTTCCGCTGTTTCCTGCTCTCTCACGGGGGCGTGAGCCTGATGATAATCCAGATCAAACCAACGGTCCTTAAATCGGTAACCGAACCCGGGATCCTCTTTCAGAAAACTTGGCTGTTTTCCTCGCTCCTCCACGAAGTATCGGCTCAACTGCAAATACCTTTCTTCATCCGTCGCATGGTACAGTTTTACTAGTGCAAGCTCAATTTCCTCATGACCGCAATACACATGCATTTTATCCGAATCCGGCCCCACGATCCGGTCTATATAATCCGCGTAGCGGCACATCATTTCCAAAAAAGATCGCTTGTGAGTGGACTCGTAATAGGCAACTGCGGCCTCGATCAGATGGCCGGCGCAATATAGCTCGTGCCCGAAAGCAAAATCCTTCCAGCGCTGTTCAGATGCGGCGACCGAAAAATACGTGTTCAAATAACCATCCGATTTTTGGGCCCGTCCCATCAAATCCACGAGCGCATCAATGACTGCTTCAAGCTCAGGATTCGGAAATTGCCGTAAGCTGTAAGCGGCAGCTTCGATCCATTTTGCCACGTCGCTGTCCTGGAAGACCATCCCGTAGAATGCTCCCGTCTGTTCGCCTGCCGCGATGCGGAAGTTCTCTACGGCATGACTGGGCTCCGCGCCTTCAATTTCATCGTTTATCGCTTTCCATTGATAAGGAATCGTATTTAAGACGGTCTGCTCAACCTTAGGCTGCCAAAACTGATCCTTAAGTCTAACCTGCAATTTGATCACTCTCCTACAGTAAACTGGCATCCGGTCTAATTTTTCAATCCGGTCAGAGTGATTCCCTCTACGAAATACTTTTGACCGATCAGGTAGAAAATGACACCCGGCGCAAAGGATAAGCATGTGGCTGCCATCGTCAGCGTCCAGTCATTCTTAAATTGGCCTCTAAAGTTGGTTAGCCCGAGCGCTATCGTATATTTATCGCTCGAGTTGATGTAAATCATTTGTTGGAGCAGATCATTCCATAGCCCGATGAAGATAAACAACGAGACAACGATCATGGCAGATCTGATCGCCGGTGTAATGATACTGAACAAGATACGGAAGTATCCGGCGCCGTCGATCGTTGCCGCTTGATCGAGTTCTCTCGGTATGGACATGATAAACTGCCTAATCAGAAAGATATTAAAAGCGCCGCCGCCGCAAAAATATGGCAGAATCAATGGCAGATAGCTGTCATGGAGTCCGAGACCCCGCGTCCACCCAATATACAGCGGAATGAGCGTCACCATGGCAGGCAGAAGCATTGAACCGACGCAAAGGGCCCAGATCAAATTTTTGCCACGAAACCGCAGCCTTGCAAAGGCATATCCACACAAAGTGGCCGTAAATGTTCCCGCCAAACAGGAAGGAACGATAATCACCATCGTATTCCACAAATACTTCCAAAATTTAAATACCTCCAGCGTTTTCACATAGTTGGAAAAAAGCCAACTATTCGGCAGTAGCGATGGCGGGTATTTGTAGATCTCGTCATTCGTCATCAGAGAAGTACGGAAAATCCACCAAATCGGGAAGAGTACGAGAACGGCAAAAAAAACGACGACGACCAGCGTTATCATGTTCATCGTTAGTTCATTGCGTTTCTTGCTCCTTAGTCTGCCGTATGCCTCTGCTTTCATTTGTCGTCGTCGCCTCCTTCCTTGAAAATCCATAGATTGGACGTCTTGAACAATACGGCAGTAAAGGCCGCAAGAATAGCAAAAATAATCAAAGTGGTTGCGCAGGCATAGCCTAGCTTGTAATTCACAAATGCCTGATCATACATCAGATAAGTCATGAATCGGGAAGAATTGCCGGGCCCGCCTTTGGTCAGAGAAAGGGCCGGCGTAATAACTTGGATATTGGCGATCAAGCTCAGCAACAAGTTGTAAAAAATAATCGGCGTCATGCAAGGCAAGGTGACATGCCGGAAGCGTTTCCACCCGTTCGCGCCATCCATTTCGGCCGCTTCATGGTAGACTTTCGGAACGTTTTGCAGCCCGGCCAAAAAAATAACGATCAGGTTCCCCGCGAGCCAAACCGAAATCAACGAAAGAGAGGGAACGACATAACGGGAATCGGCGATAAAAAGCACTTTATTCAGGCCGGCTTCGGAGAGGAGAAAGTTGAAAAACCCAAAATTCGACTCGTAAAGCCAGGACCACCCTACGTATATCGCGGCGGCCGGCAAAACAAACGGCACATAGAATACAGCTCTGAAAAACCCTCTCGCCGGAATTTTACGGTTCAGCAGCATCGCGATGATAAGCGAATAAATCATACTTCCGAAGACGGATAAAATAGCAAAATAGATCGTTGCGATAATAGAGTCTTTAATATAAGGGTCGGTGGTAAATAGCTGTATATAATTATCGAAGCCGACGAATTCGGGATTTTTCAACGCATTCCAATTCGTCAAGCTGATTCCCAGTACCCCCAAAAGCGGCAGATACGTCAGAAAAATGAGTCCGAGAAAGGCAGGAATCAAACATATATAAGCAACGCGTTGCTCGCTGGAATGGATTCGGGAACGGCGTTTGAGCGGTTTATTAATAGTTTCCATATCTCGCTTTCCACCTCATGTGTAAAGGATGACCGCCGCTTTCGCGATCTCGGCGGTCATCCTTCCAATCTTTTTATTGGTTGCCCTTATTCGCCGCCTTCAGAGCATCGAGATTTTTGTCAATGGCCTCCTTGGCGGTCGTCTTTCCGGTCCAAACATCCCCCAGAACCGATCCGAGCAAGGTGTTGAATTCCGTCGTATTATCCGTATAGAACCAGGAAGCGGGTCTCGCGGCGGAGGATTGTGCATAATCGACTACCGCAGACTTATATTCGTTATACGGAGGGAAGTTCGGATTGTCGACCCATTTATGGGTTAAAGTTTCATCCGTATACCACTTTTCCAGCGTTGGCATCCAGATTCCCGAACTGATAAGGCCCCAGTTGTTCTCTTCGGAACTGTACCATTTGAGCCATTCCATCGCTTCTTTCGGATGTTTGGTCTGGGAGAATACGACACTTGCGCCGCTCGTGTTGAGGGTAATCTTATCCTTCATGTAAGGCAATACGGCTACGCCGTAATTCAGACCTTGCTCCTTGGCTACATTCAAGCTAGTTCCTACGTTCCACGTACCGTTCGTAGCCATGGCGACCTTTCCCGTAATAATGGTTCGCTGAATGCCATCATCGGTCTGGCCGACGGACAACGGAGCAACATGATCCTTCAAGTACAAATCGGCCACTTTCTGAATCGCTTCGATGCTGGCGTCATCCGCAATTTTTACCTCTGTCCCGTCATTGTTATAGAAACCGCCGCCATTGCTAATTGCCCAGGTTTCCAGCTGCCACGTCAGATTTTCGACGGATGCGCCATACTGTACGATACTCTGCGGATCAAAGCCGTCGTCGCCAGGGTGTTTGCCATTCTTGTCGATCGTTAGTTTCTTGGCCGTATCTACGAATTGGTCCCATGTCCATGCTGTATCCAGTGAGGCTGGAGGATAGGGCACATTCGCTTTGTCGAACAAGTCTTTATTGTAATAAAGGATGAGGATTTCATTGGCAGAAGCATAGGCTACCGGTTTGCCTTGATATTTGTAGGCGAGGCTGTCCAGAGGCTTGCTGTCGCTGCCTTCGTACATAGCGCTTACATCAGTCAGCATACCTTGGGTAGAAAACTTGAGGACGCCATCCTCCCGTAACATTCCCGAATCCGGCAATTGCCCTGCCGCTGCGAGCGTATTCAACTTGGTCATATAATCTTCCCAAGGAATCGCTTGCACTTCCACTTCGATACTGTCTTGGGAAGCATTAAACTTGTCTGCAACAGCCTGGGTTGTTTTCCCTTCTTCCTCGCTCCCCCACATTGAATAGGTAATCTTGACCTTTTCCGTCTTGGAAGGCGATGTTTCAGGCGCTTTGGTGGCATCTTCTCCCGATGTTGCTGGCGGTGATGCTGTGTTTGTCTCTTTGTTCCCGGTATTTCCGCAGCCAACGGCACTGAGCACCAATACAGCCAAGAGAAGACCTGCCCCAAGTTTTTTACCTATATTCATGGCCACGCTCTCCTTTCAAAATTTGTATTCTTTTTTATGTCTAACCGTTTGACTCAACCCCTATGAAATAACCCAGTTCTTGAGTTAAACGTTTAGCGCCAGCCCCCTGCAGCCCCGACAATTCAATTAAGAAAGCGCTTTAATTGCATTGTGACATTAGTTATATTCATAAACAACAGATTATTCCAACCTGATTTTTTATAATTTCAACCTTTTCATTCTGACAGCGATATTGCTAAAACTTTGAGTTTATATCAGACCGCCGTCCGTAAGAAACTCTTTTTATAACGATGAGGATAAAGTATCATGAAAATTGAAACCTATTCTAAATTAACACTATCGATTCCAACCTTGGGAGGAACGAGTATGGACTCTGCGATTTTACACTTCATCTCTCCGCCAATACCCTATTTCGTAGACTGCGGTTATGCCTATTACGGAGTGGGAGATTCCCATATCGAACGGAATTGCATCAATGTATTCGATCTGATTGTTGTCCGAAAAGGTGTGCTCTCGATCGGCGAGAACGGCCATTCCTGGGAAATCAATGAGGGGGAAGGATTTATTCTTCTCCCGAATGGCCACCATTACGGCAGCGCTCCCTGCAAAACGGATACGGAAATCATCTGGATTCATTTTCAAACCTTCGGCGGCTGGCAAATGTGTTGCGATATGAACGAATGTATGGGTAACCAGATGGAATTAATCGAGGAGCACAAAAAGCTAGCGTATCTCAACCACGCCGATGTTTGCTCCATTTTCATCCCAAAACACATGAAGCTGTCTCCAAAAGCCGTTGAGGTGCTGGAAACCTTTTTTCAACAGGAGAACGAACCGCAATCCCTTCGGAACTGGAAGCGACAAGCATCCTTCCAATTGTTCCTTCAGTATCTGGATCGCGATTTTGCTTCACCCACAAGCGACACTGCGATTAAACTCGCCGATCGGATCGAGTTGTTCATCCGTCAGAACTACGCCAGTGACATCACGAATTCGGTGCTGCAAGAGAAGATGAACTATCACCCCAACTATTTGGCTAAGGTAATGCTTAAAGTCTACGGAATGACTCCCATGACCTATCTCCAATATTACCGTCTTGAGCAGTCCAAACGGCTGCTGTTGCAAACTTCCTGGTCTATTGCCCGGATCGCCGAAGAGGTCGGCTTCCATCACGTCTCGTATTATTCCCTCTTCTTTACCAAGAAAGAGGGCCTCTCCCCCTCCGGATTTCGCAGTAAATTCGCCAAGAAACGCTAACGGTCCCGATGGTTAATAAACCACCGGGACCGTTTTAAGGTAATATTTTAAGCACCCATTTTTATAAACGCATCGACATTATTAATTAAATACCAATATGAAGGACTGGATTCTATTGTGCGGTCAATATAATCGGGCCATCCGCAGTAATGGCAATCGTATGCTCATACTGTGCGGAAAGCGAGCCGTCAGCGGTTCTGGTGGTCCATCCGTCGGCATCGATCGTCATTAACGCTTTTCCGGCATTAATCATCGGCTCGATTGTAAAAACCATCCCTTCCTTCAAACGGAACCCTTTGCCCGGATTCCCGACGTGGGGATAACTAGGTTCCTCGTGCATCTCCCTTCCTACACCATGACCAAGCAGATCGCGTACCACCGAGAATCCGTTTTGCTCGGCATGACTTTGAACCGCATGCATCACATCGCCGATCCGGTTTCCGACGACAGCTTTTTCGATACCAAGATATAAGCATTCCTTCGTTACCCGCATCAGATTACGTGCTTCTTCCGACACCTCGCCGACCGCATAGCAACAAGCTGAATCGCCGATCCATCCACCCGCCTCCGCGACGATGTCGATTTTGACGATATCGCCTTCCTTGAGCGGCTTCCGGTTCGGAAAACCATGCGCAATGACGTCGTTGACTGACGCACATGTCGCAAACGGATAGCCGTTGTAACCTATCGTATAAGCCTTGGCGCCATTCTCCTTCAGAAACCGCACTGCGAACGACTCGATATCGAGTGTCGTAACGCCCGGCCGGATCATACCGGCGATTGCTTGATGAAAGGCAGCGACAATTTGGCCGGCTTTTTTCATTTCTTCAATTTCCGCTTTCGATTTCAAGATGACCATTCCATTCATCTCTCCTTTGACCGTATGCCTGAAAAAATCATATCGACGATCCCTTCCGCATCCATCTCGCTTTGCATATTGTGGTGGATGTTCAATGCTGCGTAGCCAACAAGCGAGCCATATATCAGATTCGCCGTTTTCTCGGGTGATGTGGAACCGATTCCTTCACGGATCATTTCCACAAACGGTAAATAGATCCGTTCCTGAAAATAGGCAAACAACTTGATGAACCGGTTTCCCGGGAAGTGATGAAAATTATCCGCAACCGTTTTAAGCAAAATAAATACGGAAGGATCCTGGATGCACTTCCGCAGGAGCAGCCTGGAGAACAACTCAGCTTTAAGCAAACTGCCGCCGTCCTCCGTCAAGGCGGGCATCACGGTCGACTCCGTTCGATACAGGGCATCCCACAGTAAATCTTCCAAAAGCATGTGCTTATTTTTGTAGTAATGATACACGGTTCCGTAGCCGAGCTCAGCCTTAACCGCAACATCGCGTATTTCCAATTGAATGCCCTTCTCCAAATACACTTCCGCAGCCGCTTGCATAATTTGGTTCATCCGCATTTCCCGGATCGCGTCATTCTGTTCTTTGGTACGTGGTGACATAGCTCCTCCTTTTTAGACCTGCGGTAATGTCAATGTAAAATATACATCATTTAGAAGTCAGGATCAAGTGCTTTGATCCTCCTGTTTGTTCGATAAAAGCTTTATATTTTGTACGTATGTATAATGATTGATTTTATCCTTGCTGCCGTTTATTGGCCGGTTTCCTTATCCGCCAGCAGTTTTCCGGCGTCCTCTTTCGTCAGGCCGGACAAATCCTTCTCCACGCCGCCGTTGGCTTTGCGAAGCGCCGCAAGCTGCGTCTTCGTGGCCGGCTGCATGAGAATCAACCGTTCAAGGTTTCCGCCGGCAACCTGCCGAGCGATACGGCGGTCGCCCAAAGCGTCGATCAGCCGGTACATCCCATCGATGGCCTGCTCTTCTCCTCCAGGCAAACCGTAACCCGAATCCGTGCTTAATAGAAAACGATCGGGAAAGTGCTTGATGACCGGGATGAAATCGTCCAACTGGTTGGCGCTCTCCGGATTGGAGGCTGTAAAACCGGCAAAAAAGTCGGCGTATAGATTGGGATGCTTCTTTAGCAAATATTCGACATTGTCGGGCGAATTATAGGCATTGATATGGCCGAATATGAAAGTCGTGTCCGGACTGGCTTCGAGCGCTTCCTCCAGCTTGTCGACCGGCTCCCCGCTCGGAGGATCGATATGAAGCAGCACCGGTGCCTTGTATTCCGCGCAGAGCTTGTAAATTTCCGGTAGAATTCCGTCCATCGGATCTTTGGTTTTCCAGGCTACATTGGCCAGGACGGGAGAATTCGTGGAGGCTGCGGCGATTTCTCCGATGCCGAAGTAACCTTTCTCCAACTTGTCCTTCACTGTTTGCAGTCCCGATTCGTCCAGAAGATTGATTCCGGAGAAAAACGGGATGAACTGGTCCGGCGATTCCTGATAAGCGTCCCAGGCAATCTCGTCCGTCCCGACCGCCGAAGGTTCGGACACATCTCCGAAAAGGACAATTCGGTCGACGCTGTCCTGCTTCCATGTCCCCAGCACACTTAAATAGGCGTACTCGCTGGCATCGTGATTATGCGCGTCGACCAGCTGCAAATCGCCGTACCCGGCGACCAGCTCGGTCAGACTTTTCATTTCGGCCTCTGGCGAATCGCCCTTCGTGTCGGTCGATGCGGTATCGGAAGCGGTTGCGGAGGAACGAGTCGTGGACGGCGGATTTACGGAAGGCTCGTCCATCTTTTTCGCCGTTGTGTGCCCCGGGTTTGTAAATAATGGCCCATATATCAGCCTGAAAGCCACCCCCACGATAATGACGATGGCTAGCGAATAAATCAGCGGCTTTTTGGTCATTTCAATCTCCCCACTTTTCTACTCTTATAGCTTTCTTGCTTTAATTACAAAAGTTAAAGGAAGCATCTTTGCTTTTCGGGCGAAATCGCTGTTATCGTCGTGCGATTGCATCATTTCTTCATCTGATTGTTCTATCATTTGCTCAATGACAAACCCCGCTTTTGAAAGCGCATTCACATAAGTTGATAGTTTACGGTCCGATAACGTCAGCACACCTTCTCCGGCTAAATCAAGAGATACCGAATACCAAGATTCATCGAAATAACTCTTATTAAAAACAAGCATATTATTTTCAGCAACAACACATTTGTGTATGGGATGCGACCAACTGAAAATAAATACGCCGTCTTTTTTCAAGTAAGAAGCGATTCGGCAAAAAGTACCCTCAAGGTCGGCGGTCCAGCCTATGGCATAAATCGAATAGACAAAGTCAAAATAATCCTCGGGTATGCCGCATCCTTCTTCCATGGGAGAACAGATCATTTTTGCGGAAAGACCGCACGACGTCAAATGTTGCGTTGCCTTTTCGATTTGTTTTTCTGATATGTCCATCCCCCATAGTTCAGATGCTTTGCGTTTCCCCTGATACTCCAAGGATTGGCCGTTTCCGCAGCCTATCTCCAGCATCTTTTTTCCCGAAACATCGCCAAAAAGTTGGCATTTTTCTTCCGAGACAAACGCTCCATAAAAAGGAAGCGCGATTGCTTTTAAAAAATCATTTCCTTTCGTATTCCAATAGAAGCTGTTTGTTTTATAAACTGTATTCTTGTCCATGCCGGCGCCCTTCCCCCAATATAAAATAGACGTATAATATTGTTGTTTCCCTTCTTAGGATCTAATGGGAATATTACCATAAATTCGCAATCAACTGCAGATAACTCAAGTTACGGAAAATGTTTTTTATCCATTTCCTAATTCGGGGAGCTTGATAGTTAATGGGATTAATGATGCCTTTGGTTTAGCAATATTTTATCTCTCCAACTCAAGTATAGGGGGCTTTTTCTTTGTTTGCATCATAAGAATACTTTTAATCACAACAAGTAGGCTCACGATAATACCGGCTATGGCGCTGTATACATCGGAATTCTCTGTTCCTTCCATGGTCAGCAAGGTGTATTGGGTAACCACAATGGACACCATCGCGTCGATAAAGCTAATGATTTTCATGGTGGAAACGATCGGGTTTTTCAGATGACGGTTAATCACGGTTCCGTAAACGGCAAAACCCAACTTTGCAAAAGAAACGGCGGCCAACAGAAATACGGTGTAGCCGCCATACGCTACTGCATCCCTGACAAAATACATCCTTAGGCAAACCAGCAGATAGGAAGCTCCCAAGAGACCCAGGAAAATACCGCTCCGTTTATAAACGGCAAATTCCTTGTCGTATCTTTTTTCGGGGTCCTCCATGCGTTTGGCCGCAACATACTTGTTAAGGAGCTCGCCTCTTGCAATGTATAGGAGTAAATAATATATCGCATTCGTGATAAACCAGTCGGAAAGAAGATGAACTCCAAGAATCAGCTTTCCGATGCCGCTCAATGCATTGATAACTAGTGATATGGCCGTGGAAGCGGCGGTACGATCCTGATGATTTCCCCAGTAGCGATCAAGTAACGATTTCATTTTCGTTACCCGTTTACTTCACTAACAAATTGCTCGCTTTTTCGCATATCTCATAAACTTCGTCGTATTTTTGATCGATCAAAGGTGCTGCCTTATCCGTAGTCTTCTTGCGAACACTGCAAAAACAGAAGTACGGAACGATCCAACCTGCAAATCCAGGGATAGCCAGAATCACGGAAAGTATCGGTAGCCCTGCATTATAGGCAAACACCGATCCGGCCATAAATGCCGTTCCGATAATGCCGATTGTAAAAGCGGAAATAGAAGCACCCGTGACCTTGGATTGTTCTAGCCTTTCGATTTCCGCGACGTAAACATCGAACTGGCGTTGCAGTCTGCTCAGCTCCGCCTTATTGCGGATTTTACGGTCGCGCTTAAACTTCAGGGTTACAGAGCCTATGCCTTGGATCGAAGTAGTGGTGCCTTCCAGCATCCAACCGAAGTTGGTATAGCCGTCGGCATATACCGATTCCATGTTTCTTTTAACCGTAATATCCTTGTACTCGTAACCGACAAACCCATTTTCATTTTTCGTGATCTCTCCCATTAGGGATTCCTCCTTTAAGTTTTTGGATGACGGACCAGGTCCGATTGATAGACTTAGCTTACTGATGGGTTGTTAGTAAGTTGCTTCTAAAATGTTTGAGAAATATGAATCATAAGTCCTTAAAGCTACAGCATGATTGGGCAGAAAAAACAGCACCCATCCGAATAATCGCATGGGTGCTGCCGTATCCGGTTTTATTCGCTTACGCTTCGGCTCTCAACCTCACGGTAAAGGTAGCCCCTTGGCCGGGCTCGCTTTGCACCGAAATGGAACCCCCTACCAGCTCAATGACACGGAGTGAAAGGGCAAGGCCAAGACCGTTCCCCTCGTTGGAATGAGACGTATCGCCTTGATAGAACTTATCGAAGATGCGTTTCATCGTCTCTTCGTTCATGCCGCAACCGGTATCGGACAGGGACATTGTGATGGTATCCTCGTCCGAGGTTTGCGTTAAGACAATTTTCCCTCCGGGTTCCGTAAATTTCAACGCATTGGAAAGAAGGTTATGCCAAACCATCTCCAGCATGCTCGCATCGGCGCGAATGATCGCGCGGTCCTCGATATCAGCCGTAAATTCGATGTTTTTTTGCTCCCATACGTTCTCGAAAGCGAGCGCGCAGTCGCTGAGCTGGCGACACAGGTCATAAGGCTCGGTAACGGGGATGATTTCCTGGTTCTCCAGTTTGTTGAGCTTCAAAATATTTGTCACAAGCGCCGTCAGGTTTTTGGAGGCGACGATGATCGTATCTGCGTATTCCTTGCGTTTTTCCTGCGGCAGATCTTCCTTTTGCAGCGCCGTAGCATAGCTTTGAATCACGGACAAAGGGGTCTTGATTTCGTGGGACACATTGGCGATAAAATCGTTTTTCAACGTTTCAATGCTGCCAAGCTCCTCCACCATCTTGTTGAAATCTTCAAACATCACGTCTACGTAATCCAGTTTATCCGCGGTGTGCGCAGGCTCCAGATAAACCGAAAAATCCCCCTCCGCGACTTGCTTGGCCGCCTGACTGAGTTTTCTCATCGGCAGATCGAAAGCCCGCAGCTTTTGACGTGAAGAAAATAGGATAAAAATAGCGGTGACGATTGCCCAATATCCCAGCATTCCAAAGATATATTCGGGGGGCATGCGGTCAAAATCCATGTACTGGGCGTAAATCATTCCTTGTCCGGCAGACAATGTCAGCAATACAAAATAGCTCAGGACGTAACCTTTCCACGAAAAATGTTCCGACTTGACCCGAGCGTCCGTTTCTGTCATCCTCTTGCTCATACGAGTACCGCCTTGTATCCCAAGCCATGGACGGTAACGATCTTAAAATCCATGCAATGTGAAAATTTGTCACGGAGTTTCGTAATATACACATCGACCGCGCGAAGGCTCGTTTCACTGTCGAGGCCCCAAAATTCATCCATGAGCTGTGCCCGGGAAAAAGTATGCTTAGGATAGGACAGCAGCTTGTACAGAATGTTGAATTCGCGCACGGTTAACGGAATCTCTTCGCCATCCAGCGTGGCCGTCACCGCGTCTGCGTCCATCATGAGACTTCCTACCGCCAAACGTTTTTCGTTGGCTATGTTCGCCCGGCGAAGCAGCGCACCCACGCGCAGCACCAATTCATCCAGATCAATCGGCTTAACCATGTAATCGTCAATCCCGGCCCGAAAACCTCTTTGCTTTGATGAAATATCATCACGGGCCGTCATGAACAGGATCGGCACCGCCTTATTGAGGTCCCGCACGGTCCCGGCAAATTCAAACCCGTCGATTTCCGGCATCATAATGTCCGAAATGATCAAATCGTACGGATGATTATACATCAAATCGTACGCCTCCCGCGGGTTCAGGCATCCTTTAACGCCATATCCGTTATCGCTTAAATAGGAACAGACGATTTGATTCAGCTTGGCATCGTCTTCCACTACGAGAATGTTGATCATGATTTTCTTCCCTTTGCTGGTTTATTGGCTGGTGGGCCGCTCCGTTATCCTTTACGTCAAATCTACAACTACCTTTACCGTGCCCTTGGCTTCTATCGCTTTGTTAAAGGCTTCCTGAATATCATCAAGCTTATACACCTGCGTGATAAGAGAGGAAAGTTCCTTTTTATAATCTTTTAAATGCTGCACAACCTTAGCAAAATCTTCGTGGGTGTACCCGCTTGAGCCTATTATTTGCACTTCTTTAGACATGACCTGCTGCAAACTGACGGGAACCTCGGACTTATACACGGCAATAATCGAATATCTCGCTTTGGGTTTAACGATCTTCATCACGCTTTCAAACAGAGAAGGAGCCCCGGCTGCATCAATAAAAAGATCAACATCCGGGACAACATGACCGTAAACGTCCACCGTACCATACTGCTGCGCCAAACCTTCTTGGAGGCTTGTCGCAGCGGTATTTACCGTAAAAGCTCCTAAATGCGACGCTTTGGCTAGCCGCCATTCGTCAATGTCAACCACACAGACGTTTCTCATACCTTCAGCAAGCAAGCTGACGGCAGCAAGAAGTCCAATAGGGCCAGCTCCTAGAACGACAATCTTGTCGTCCGGCTGCGGGTTTGCGTTGAAAGCTCCGTGCCGGCCCACGCTCATCGGTTCCAGCAATGAGGCTACCTCTACGGGAACACTCTTGTCGATTTCATAAAGATTGTAGTCAAGTTCAGCGTCTTCCAC
The DNA here is from genome assembly GCF_056171975.1 of Paenibacillus terrisolis. Lineage (NCBI taxonomy): Bacteria > Bacillati > Bacillota > Bacilli > Caryophanales > Paenibacillaceae > Paenibacillus > Paenibacillus terrisolis. The sequence continues at coordinate 90,647 of NZ_JBKFGG010000027.1, forward strand.
CAAGACATATTGCGAAAAGCCGGAGCACTCCAGGGATTTTCTTCTGCCTACTTTTTTTGCTGTAATCGGGTTAATCCCCACCCGCATCCCGACCTTGATTTCCTGAGAAACTTCAGACCCGACATCGGCAACTTCGCCGACCATTTCGTGTCCAAATTCGGCACCGAGGCTGATGCCTATGTCGACTCTCCCGACTTTGGCAATATGAATATCCGTACCGCAAATCCCGCCGCTCAAATTTCTGATCAGCACATCATGGGGACCGACAACCGGAGTGGATTTTTCTTCAACACGGATGCCGTCTTTACCGTAATAGATCGCTGCCTTCATTAATTAACTTCACATCCTTATGAGGTTTATCGTAACACGGAACCTACAATACGATAGAAATGTTTATAAATTGTTTGCACATCCATAAACGAAAAATGGCCCCTCAAGCTTCAGTGCTTAAGGGGCTGCATTCATCCATTACAATATTTCGATATACCCTTCTGTTCCATTGACGCGAATGCGCTGCCCGTCTTTGATCAGCTTGGTCGCATGTTCCACCCCGACAACGGCCGGTAAGCCGTATTCGCGCGCGATGACGGCCCCGTGAGTCATCAGTCCGCCAACTTCGGTGACTAACCCTTTTATGCTTACAAATAAGGGTGTCCAACTGGGGTCGGTAAAGGAGGTGACTAATATATCCCCTTCTTCCAGATCGGCATCTTCCATGTTTAAAATGACACGCGCCCGCCCTTCTACGACTCCGGAAGAAACAGGCAGGCCTGCAATTGCTTCAGCCGGGAGATTTTCTCGTTTGTACTCGCCTGCAATGATTTCGCCATCCGACGTGATCACGCGCGGCGGAGTTAGTTTTTCAAATAATTTGTACTCGTCTTTTCGTTTGCCGATGATCCGGTAATCCAATTGATGGGTGCGTACGACTTCATGAAGTTCCTCGAAAGCCAGATAGTAGATATCTTCCTTTTCATGAATAACGCCGAATTGCACAAGCCGTTCGGCTTCTTTCAGCAAAGCCCGCTTATAAACGAAGTACCGGCTGATATAACCGTATTTGGGGTACTCCCTATACCCAATGAAATTCCGAATGAGATCGATCATTCGTTTGGTTTCTTTAGCCTTTTGTTCGCCATCCGGCAATGATTTCAATCGATCCAATAACTCTTGTTCTTTGGCCAAAGCTTCCTGCCGCCCTTGTTCAAATTTCCGACTGCCGGCATTAGGCTCAAAGTTTTTGATGTTGCCAAGAATCAACGGGACAAGAGTGATTGGTTTTTCGCTCCAACGAGTTCTCGTAATATCGATTTCTCCGGTACACCGCATTCCGTATTTGCCGAGAAAATCATAGATCGCGTCGCGGGTTTCCTGTCCGCCCTTAAACTTAGCCAGTTCATCCAAAAATTTATCATCTTTGGCATGTTGCAAATAATCAACGACTTCCGGATAAGGGCGAATCGCATCCGCAACATCCAACAAAGCCAATCCCATTTCCGAAGTAATATTGTTTGGTACGGACTGAGAAAGCGCATCTGCCGCGTTTTTTTCACCCAACCAATTGTACATGTTTTCATTGATCCATGCTGAAGCATCCATGGCAGACATAAACACAGCCGTACTTTGCGGATCAAATAAGATCTTCTTTAGTCGCTGGATATCCTCCAGAATAAAATCAAACAAATCCGCCCCTGATTTCGTGCGGATATTTTGTTTTAACTCCTCTATCGAGGTTTGAGTACGCTTGATCAAATCGGAAACGATGGTCGGATCGTTCTCGAATGGTGCCGGCATATCTGTATGGCTTCTAATGGGAACTGGTGCTGTTTGATCAATGGGCAACAATTTTATAAAATCCCGCTCTATGATGGTCATGAGTGCGCCTTTGATGAGCGGATCGGATCCCATGGCATTTATTAAAGCTTCCCGGCCGACAGGTGTAGCCAGTCTGGATGCAACATCAACAAACAGCCGCCCGCCGGCTTTGCGCATAGGTGCAGGAGTAATCAACAGGTAAAAAGACAATCCCAATGGTTTGATGGGGTCGGTCATCATTTGCTGGTGAGCGACAGATAAATAAACGTGATTTTCCTGATCATTCGCTTCAGGGATCGGATATAAAGTCGTGATCGGCCGGCTCTGGACAATGTAAAAAGTTTCGTCGGCCAAACACCATTCGATATCCTGCGGCTGACCGAAATAGTCTTCGATTCGTCTTCCGATGCGCGCCAGTTGTAAGATTTGCCGTTCCGTAAGGGTTTGCGTCTTTTGCTGATCAGGATCAATCCGCCGTGTTTCCGTTCCGCCTTCTTCCAGGCCATAGATCGCCAATTTTTTGGCGGCAATCCGCATATCGACGATTTCCTCTTCGTGTACTTTATAAGCATCGGCAGATACCAAGCCGGAAACCAGCGCTTCTCCAAGTCCAAAGCCGGCATCGATGGAGAGCAGCTTTCGGTTCCCGGTAATGGGATCGGCGGTAAACATAATCCCTGAAGCCTGCGGGAAAACCATCTTTTGAACGATAACGGATAAATAAACTTGCCTGTGATCGAATCCATTCTGCATACGGTAGATGACCGCACGCTCCGTGAACAGGGAAGCCCAACATTTGCTGATATGCCGCAAGATGGCATCGACGCCGATGATATTCAAAAAGGTATCTTGTTGACCGGCAAAAGAGGCCTGCGGCAAATCTTCGGCAGTCGCGCTGGATCTCACCGCATACGCCAGTTCCTCGCCAAACCGGGAGAGATAGCGATCAACGGCATTCACAACGTCGGAAGGAATTTCCGCATCCATAATGGTTTGCCGAATCTTCCCGCTGATTTCACCAATTTGGTCTCGATCCTCCACTTTTAGCAGGGTTAGTTGATGGAGCAAAGCATGATAGGTTTCATTTTGTTCGATGGCTCTCCGGTACCCCACTGTTGTTATACAAAATCCTTCCGGTACTTGTATGCCTTCAATTCTGGATAATTCTCCTAAATTCAACCCTTTTCCGCCAACGAGTAAAAGCTGCGATTTTTCGATTTCCTGGAAGCCAAGAACCAACGAGCTCATTCACATCTCTCCTAACCATTAAATTGAGAAAAACCATTTGACAAGAGCTAATCAGCATGTTATGATTAAATTGTAAGATGGATTTACTATGCGCGTTTTTATATACATAGTCGTGAATTGATTATATCATCGTGTCTATTTATGTGCAATATAAAAGAACCTGGTATAACTACCCAGGTTCTTTTTGTTTTCCGGTATCATGAGTCACACCAAAAACCTTAGCTCGAGCCGAATTGCCCGATAACAAGAGAGGATGACTTCCATTGAATGAAAACGGCTCGTCCGTGCTCCGTAACCGCTCCTTCCTGCGTTTATGGATCGCGCGGATATTCTCGACCAGTGCTTTTCAAATGCTGTCCGTCGCCATCGGCTGGCAGATGTACGCCCTGACTGACAGCGCCTTTCAACTTGGCCTCATCGGCCTGGCTCAATTCCTGCCCATGCTGTTGCTGACGCTGCCGGCCGGACAGACCGCAGACCGTTACGACCGCCGCACGATCGTCTATCTCTGTCAGCTTATAGAGAGCGTCGTGGTTGTAATTCTCGTGCTTGGCAGTATGCAGGGCTGGCTCGGCTCGGTTCATCTTCTGATCGCTGCCGCCATTCTTGGCGCGTCCCGCACCTTTGAAGGCCCAGCCTCAGCCGCGCTTGTGCCGGACATCGTGGATCGCGAGCAACTGCCGAAGGCAGCCGCCTGGTCCGCCTCGGCGATGCAGACGGCAATGATCGTTGGTCCCTCACTTGGAGGCGTGCTTGTCGTCTGGGGTGTCTCCTCCGCTTACTTTGCATCGCTTGCCGCACTCTTGGCATCAACCGTATTGATTTTCTTCGTCAAGACTGTTCATCTCGTGAAGAAGCTGGACGCCGTCAACATGGACACGTTCTTCAGCGGCCTTCGTTTCGTCTTCGCCCGCAAAATCATCCTCGGCACCATCTCGCTCGACCTGTTCGCCGTCCTGCTTGGCGGAGCGACTGCGCTGCTGCCGATCTTCGCCGAGGATGTCCTGAAAACCGGCTCGCTTGGTCTTGGCCTGCTGCGCTCCGCACCGGCGGTCGGTGCAATTATCGTCTCGCTGATCCTAACCCGATTTTCGGTGGAAAGAGCCATCGGCAAGACCCTGTTTGCCTCGCTCGTGGTGTTCGCCTTGGCGACAATCCTGTTCGGCGTCTCCCGCAACCTCTGGCTGTCGCTCTTCGCGCTGCTTCTCGTCGGCGCTTCCGACGTCGTGAGTGTCGTCATCCGCTCGACACTCGTTCAGGTCAACACCCCGCAGGAAATGCAGGGCCGTGTTAACGCCGTTAACTCGTTGTTCATCGGCACCTCGAACCAACTGGGTGAATTTGAGTCCGGCACGATGGCCGGGCTGGTCGGCGCCGTGCCTGCGACAGTCATCGGCGGGCTTGGCACCCTTGCCGTCGCCGTGATTTGGATGTACTGGCTCTTCCCCGTCCTCCGGAACCTGAAGACGTACACGGCGAAGGAAGGATAAGGGATTGAAACCAAATAGATAAGGTGCCCCGTTCTTGTCCCAAAGCAAAAGACAAGAACGGGGCACCTGCTTTTTAATATTCTCCTTTAATGACGAAAAACGAGCCCCGAATCGTTCCGGCCAGCTTAGACTTCTGTCTGGCAAACTTAAACTTCTCCTCCAGCTCCTTAGGTATCTCCATCCCCTCGGAAAGCTTAAAGCCGACGGCTCGCTTCTTAGGGTCGTCAACCGTGTACATGACGTTGAGTCCAAGACCATCTTCATAAAAGACGTAGGCAAATCGGATGTTTTCCACTTGAAAACGCGATGTTTCCAAAGGCTTGGCTGCAAACTCAATACCACGTTCTTCTTTCAAAATCCGGTTCACATAATCGAGGGTTTCCTCGCTTTCGCCGGCCGGTACAACCGTAAATTCATGATTGTATTTGTTCATAAAGTAACGGGCTTCATTGGCACGTAAACCGGCCAGCGTTTCTGCTACAGGCGAAGACTCCAAGCCAACCGTAGACACATTCTTAAAATCAACGATATAGGACATTTCGGGCTCTCCTTTTATCTTCTTATTTCCTGACAACAGGAATCCATATTTCACCGACAACCATGCCGTTTTGCCGCCCCATCTCTACCGTGGTATTCGGTCCGCCGACATAGGCAATATTTTGGGCTTCCGGCAAGACCTGTCCAAAGGCAATCCCAGCGAGCATATTATGCAATTCACCGGCCGTCATCCCTTCCCCTTTAACAACCAGATATTCTCCCTTGGGAAATTGGATGACTCTGGCTTCTTCCGGCGCCGCTTCCTGTGTCATGACTCCGGCATAATGCATCATTTTGTTATTGACCGCTTCGTTCACGGCAAAAATATAGTCATTCATGGCCTTGGCTTTTAATGAGTCAAGCGTTCCATCCTGACCGATCTTTAGCCAAAAATCCGACTTTTCTTTGTTTATGCCGGCATAGTCCGTATAATGGCTTTTAAGCTCGGTTCCAATACCCACAACCGTAAAGCTGTCTTTTTCTACTAACGTATAATCCGCCATATTCAAAACCTTCCTCTATTTAAAATGGATCAAATGATTTGTCTTCATCATCTGATGAGTATATGATAGCCTTAAATCATGTCAAAAAATGAAACTGTTTAGGAGTTCCGGATGAAAAAAGTTGAACGGATTAATGTCATGATGCGGTATATCAACAACCGCGCCCATTTTACCATTTCCGAAATCATGCGGGAGTTTAACGTCTCTCGTTCGACAGCGATCCGGGATATCAGAGAAATTGAAGCCATGGGGATGCCGCTAGTCGCTGAAGTTGGCAGGGATGGAGGTTATTTTGTCATGCGCAATTCCGTCCTTCCCGTGGTCCGCTTTACCGATAATGAGGTCAAAGCTCTTTTTATTGCTTTTATGGCCACAAGAAATGGGCAGCTCCCTTTTCTAAAAAGTCGACAATCTTTAGCCGAAAAATTAATGGGCCTCATTTCGGAAAACCAGCAAGATGATCTTTTCCATTTAAATGAAATCCTGCTTTTTGAAGGAACTAATCCCCATAATCCCGACCTGCTCGATCTTTCGGACCTCCCCCACCCGATATTGGAAAAACTGATCCAAATCCTTCTATCGGATAGATATTTGCTGCTTAACCTTCAAGAAGAGAAGGTCGTACATTCCTATCCCGTCTATCTCTTGCACCTTTATCGCGAAAAAAGCGTCTGGCTGATTGAAGGCTTTGATTTAAAGGAAGAGAAAAAGCGGATTTTTCCTGTCGACGATCTCGTCGAAGTCAAGCCCTACTCGCCGGAAACCAGATTAAGCAAGAAAAAGATTTTAGAAAAACTAAGCAAACAAGAAGAAGCCATCAATGTAGTCCTTGAGCTTGGTCCAAAAGCAATTGCCCAGTTCAGAAAATACCATCCTTTACATGTTTCCGTTTCCTATACAAACCCTTTCCAAAGCACAGCCATTCTAAGGACTTTCATCAATGTTAACAAAACCGAAGAATTAACCGAATTAACCAATTGGCTGCTTTTTCTGGGCAGGGATATTAAGGTCAGGGAAATGCCGAAAGAGCTACTGGAAGGTTTACGAGAGAGATTATCCTTATACTGTCCATAATCGGCGTCATTTAAAACGAAGCGCTATTCCACATTTATATTGTGTAAAAGAAAGTTTCGCCGCTTAGGGAAGGTTTGCATAGCTGCTCTATCAGACGCGATATATTTTCGCGTATCCACGGATGCTTATTTTTCTGGCTTGCTAGAAACGTATAGTATCCGACAATGGCTAGAAACATGAAGGCTTCTAGCTGCAGGGTGTCTACTTTTCCCGACAGCTTATTCGTGTAGCCGGAAAGCAGAACATCCCGCAGCTCCGCTTTAATCGTCAAGGCGGCCATCGCGACGTCCATCATGTAATATCCGAAACCCGATGCAAATCGGCAATATTGGCTCCAAAGGCAGCAACCGTTTCCTCGTTATCAAAATCTGGCTTGGACACGGTTTCGCCGTCAATCCATTTTAATACCGAACAATTCACTTCTTCATCTTCCACAATGACAGTTGTTACCGCCTCATCGTTTTGATTGGGGACCGGCTTTTGAACAGGCAAATCGGAATAAGAAGACCAAGCAATCAGATATTCCAATTCCGATAGGATGGCCTCGCGTGTGTTGTGTATGCCCTGAAAGTTTTTTGTAATGGGTTTATGCATTCGCAGCAGGTAAGTATCGGGAGAGCCCTGTTCCATTAACTTGTACGTAATGTTTTCATTATGACGAATCAATTCGACAATCGGGTCAGCGAAAGAATAGTGCGGCAAGACTTCCTTATAACACTGAGCATAGTCCATAGAACCTCACCTTTCCACAAATGAACTTTATTGTGATCCTCATAAACAAATTCGGATTCAAGTCTTGGCTTAAGAATGCTCCCTTCATACTATTAAAATTTATCACACCGGAAGAAGAAGCGCCTTGCATATTTATATAAATCTACGACCACTGACTTTGGATTTGGCCGTGGAAATTAGTCAGACTGCGGATCCGGCAGATGCAGCATCTCTGGAACCGTTACGAAAGAATATCCCTCCTCTTTCAGTTCCGGAATCATTTGCTTCAGCGCTTCGATGGTGTTTGAGAGATGGTCCTTTCCGTTAGCGGTATGCTGCAGAACGATCCCTCCCGGATATAATTCCTTGTGGACCAGGTCCAAAATTTCTTTCGAGGACGCTCCCGACCAATCCGTGGTATCCACCGTCCAGTTGACAGCCGCCAAATTCATTTGGTGGATGCGATCCAGTTTATCTTTTTTCAATTCGCCATAGGGCGGCCGAAACAGGATGGGACGATATCCGATCAAATCCTCGAGCACTTTTTGCGTGTCTTCGACCTGCTTCAGCGCTTCATCCATTGAAAGGTCGTTGAAATGCGGATGCGACCAGGAGTGGTTGCCGATCGCATGCCCCTCCTCGGCGATGCGCTTTACCATGTCGGGATGGGCTTCAGCCTGATTTCCCAAAATGAAAAAGGTCGCCTTGACGTGATTTTTCTTCAGTATCTCCAGAATCTTGGGGGTCACGATACTGTCGGGGCCGTCGTCGAACGTTAGGGCCACCCGCTTTCCTTCCTTCGACGAACCGTTAAAATAGATTTTGTCTTGGGTGGGGAGCTGATCCTGACTTCCGGTTGCCGGCGGCACTTCTTTGAAATCTTTAGAGGGAGCATCGTTATGCGGCGCGCTTTGGTTAAAATATTTCTTTAGCCCCTCCACGATGGCGCGGGCCGCGCGATCTTGTCCATCGCTGCCGAGCAGCGTCTGCTCATCGTCCGGATTGGTCAGGTAGCCCGCCTCGACGAGCACCGCTGGCATTTTCGCCGATGACAGGACCACAAGATGCTCCTGCTTCACGCCGCGGTCCCGGAAGCCCAGCGCCGCTGCCACTTGCTCTTGCAGCGCTTCGGCAAGCGGGATACTCTCGTCGTAGCGATACAAGGTTTCCGTCCCGGAAGTTCTCTGATCCTCATAAGTGTTGCCGTGAATCGAAACCAGCGCATCCGCATTCCAATCGTTAGCGATCGCCGCCCGATCCTCCAATTCGATGAATTCATCGTCCGTACGAGTCATGCGGGCTTCAAACATGGGTTCCTTCTCCAGCAGCTCATACACCCGCTGAGCCAGCGACAGGTCAAATTCCTTTTCATAAGCGCCGCTGGCCCCTGTTGCTCCCGGATCTTTGCCTCCATGCCCAGCATCGATCACGATTCGGTATTTCGAAGGATTCGTGGAATTGGATGAAACGGCCGCCGCCGCTTCCGATCGTTCCGACAGTTGAGGGATTAGTTTGGTAACCGAGGACCCCGAGTTCCATGCCAATTTAATTCCGAGTAAAAAAACGAATAAAATCAGTAGAATATAGACACCTTTAACAGGCTTTCTGCGTTTGCGGTAACTACGTTTGCCGTATCTCCGGTTGTTCATTCTTCCTCCTTGTGTGTGTCAATCGATAGATTTGCGGGGCTTAAGCACATGGGGATTCCCGCCTGAACACAATATAGATCAAGGATGTGGAGAACGTTTTACCAAGATGTCACCAAGTTGTATACAATTTTAGGCGCTAGATTAGGGTCGGATTGCCGGAATCTCTCCTCTTCCTTCCGTCATTGCTACCTGCTAGAATAGATGAGTTGATATAGAAACCGGAGGATTGGGCAAAGTGGGCTTTATACGCACTTCGTTTCTGGAAATGCAAGGTTGGTCCAGAAACATCAAATTATTTTTCCTGGCAAACATCCTTTACCAAATCGGCACCGGCATGTTCGGGGTGCTTTATAATCTCTACATACAAGGGCTTGGGTACGGCGACGCCATGAACGGGCGTGTGGTAAGCATTCAGTCCTTGGCCACGGCGCTGATGTTCGTGCCTATCGGCATTTGGGGCGATCGCACCAGCCGCAAAAAAATACTCGTACTCGGCGCCTTGCTGAGCGGGATAGGCTTTATTTTTCGTTCTTTCTCATCCGGCGAGGCCGCTTTGATCGGCTTTGCCGTGTTTACCGGGTTGTTCGCCTCTTTCTTTCAAGTGCTGTCAATCCCGTTCCTGGCTGAAAATATAGACAGCAAAAAAAGATTGCGCATGTTCAGCTATTTCTCCTCCCTCGGTCTTGCTTCACAGGTGATCGGCAGCATGGGAGGCGGAGTGCTTGCCGATGCGCTAAAATCCATTGGCTTCACAGATCTGATCAGCTTGCGAACCGTGCTGGTCATCGGCGGAGCGGCCACTTTGGCGGCCTTCATTCCGATGCTTTTCGTCCATGACCGAGACGGAGCCGCCGGCTCTCAGCTTAACCGAGGAGCGGCCGTTCATCGGCCTCAGCCGCCAACGGAGCCAATCCGCACCGCTGATCCAGGTGCGGTCGCCGGAATCTCCGCCGAGTCCAGAATGATATTCCGATTCGTATTCGCGCAGCTGTTGATCGGTCTCGGTTCCGGTCTCGTCGTCCCTTATCTGAATTTGTATTTCACCAACCGATTTTCCATTTCACTCTCCTTGATGAGCTTCCTAATCTCGCTCGGGCAGGTTATGACCATCTTGTCCATGATGATCGGCCCAACACTGGCAAACCGGGTTGGACAGGTGAAGGCCGTCGTGTGGTTTCAAATGCTGTCCCTGCCGTTCCTTGTACTAACCGGGTTTACGAATTGGGTCGCCGTCGCTGCCGTCAGTTTTCTGTTTCGTCAAGCGCTCATGAACGCGGCGACTCCGATTCAGTCCGCCATCATGATCGACCGGATTGCCGACAACCGGCGCGGCATCGCGAACTCGCTGACCCAAACCGCCTTCATGCTCGGATGGGCCACGATGGGCCCTGTCCAGTCGCATATGGTCACCACCTATGGAACGTACTGGGGATACGCTTTTACGTTTAGCATTACCGGCTGCCTTTACGTGGCCGCCTCTCTTTTGTACTACTTCATGTTTCGGGGCGATGTCGGCAAACCGGTTCCCGCAGAAAATCATTAAACCGTGCAGACACCTTCAGGAATAAAATAACAGAAGCATCCAAAACCACGTCTTCATGTGATTTTGGATGCTTCTTCTTTGTTATGCATTATAAATATTTTTTTGGGAATTTCAGACCCAGTCCGCTCAATTCAAATTTGAACGAAAGAAATCGGCAATTTTCGCCACTGCAGGTGTTACGTACTGCTCTTTATCGTAAAGATCCACATGGGAAGCTCCTTCAATCCAATGCAGCTCTTTGGGCTCTCCGGCTTTTTCGATGGCCTCCAGGGTCATCCAGGCCGTTTCGGCTTCCGTACCGGCAATCATCAGTAATGGTCGCGGGGCAAGCATATCAATAAAGCGGAACGGGTCGAAATATACGATTTTATCTATACTGTTCCAGGTAAAAGTCTTGGCCGAACGGGGATGCTGCGCGCGATCGGTGCAATAATATTCCCAGCCTTCAAACACATGCTGCCCGCCGGCACGCGCCTGTTCTTCGTTTTCGGGGAAAATAGGGAACGTGCCGACCCCTTCGCCGCGAGCCTCGGCGGTACGGGCAACCGCCGCAGCAGTAAGCAGTCCCTGAATAACGGCGGGATCCTGTTTGCCGTCGCTGCCAATCCGGAATTGTCTGCTGATGTCCGCAGCGCTGACCGTGGCCACCGCTTTAATTCTCAGGTCCGTCACGCTTGCCGGAATGACATAGGCTCCCGACGCGCAAATGCCCAATGCGCCAATGCGCTCAGGATCAACCTCGGGCTGCACACTGAGGAACGAAACGGCCGCTTTGATATCCTCAACACGATTGGCCGGGTCCTCCAAGCCGCGCGGTTCACCCCCGCTTTCTCCTTGAAAGGCTGCGTCAAAGGCAAGCGCGATAAAACCCAGTTCCGCCAGTCGTCCAGCGTAAAGTCCCGCTGTTTGCTCTTTGACGCCGCTGCCGGGATGGCTGACCACAACCGCCGGTCGCGTTCCTGCATTCCGGTCCTCCGGCACGTAAAGATGACCGGCTATTCTTATGCCGTCGCTATAAAAAGAGACATCTTTCCTCGAAAAATTTGCCATCGACGATTCCTCCAAATTGAGATTTGTTTGTTCGTTATTACATTTACGATATTTACATAATAAATAAATAATGTCAAGTTAAATTTAACGAACTTGACATCCGTTGACTTGTTCGTTAAGTTAATAATATGGATAAAAAAGAATCGGCAAGACTATCGCAGGTTTTAGAAACGGCACTGGTTGTTTTTGCCCGGCACGGGTACAGAAAGACGTCGATCGAGGATATAGCGAAAGCTGCGGGAATATCCCGTCAAGGTCTTTATCTTCATTTCAGGAATAAAGACGAAATTTTCAGCGCTTCGATACAGAAATCGTTGGATGACGGGCTGCAAGCGGCAAATTTAATTCTTGAAGATAGGAGTTTAACGCTGGAAGAAAAGCTGCTGAATGTTTTGGATGAGTGGTTTGGCCGTCATGTTGGGCTTCTCCAGCCCGATGCCTCCGATCTCGCGGCTCATTGCGAGCGCTTGCTTGGAGATTTGGTTGCGAGGAAGGACTCTGTTTTTCAAAAAAAATTGATCCAAACGTTACTGGAGAGTTCCGCCGAAAGAACAGCGGCCTCTGAGCGAAACGCGGCAACCGTTGCCGAAGTGTTGTGCGCTTGCGCCGTAACCTGGAAGCATACGCTGAACTCCCGCCAGGAGTTTCTGGACAAATTAAAAGAAACGATACAATTATGTTGTAAAAATCTATAGCTTTGGCGCCGCCCCCTCTCCATCTGCTTTACTGAGAGAAATGGGCGGCGCCCCTATTTTACAGGCTTTGTGCGGTTGGCCGAACAATCATTTCGTTAATGTCCACGTTAGCCGGCTGCTGAATGGCAAACAAAATCGTCCTGGCAATGTCGCCGGCATCCAGCGGGGTCCATTCTTTGTTGCCCAATTTCTCAAGTGCCGGGAAAATCGTGGTGTCCGTAATGGTGTCGCTAAGTTCAGTTGCCACAGAGCCGGGACAGATCAGGGTGGTCCGAATGTTTTGCTTCGGACCGATCTCTGTTCGCATCCCTTCCGTCAACACGCGAACCGCATGTTTGGTTGCGCTGTAGACGGAGCTGGACGGAAAAATCACATGCGAAGCAATGGATCCGAAATTAATGATATGCCCCTCGTTGCGTTCCTCCATATGCTTATAAACGGCGGCCATTCCATAAAGAACGCCTTTAATGTTTACATCGATCATTTGCTCCCATTCCTCCACTTTTAAATTCCGGAAGAACGAGAGCGGCATGACTCCCGCATTATTGATTATGATGTCAATTTGACCGTAGGTTTTAAGAGTTGTGTCCGCCAAAGCCTGCATGTCCGCCCGAGAAGTAACATCCGTCACCTTATAGCTGGCTTCTCCCCCTTCGTTGACGATTTCATCGCGCAGCTGCCGCAAACGTTCTTCACGGCGGGCGGCCATCATCACTTGAATCCCGTGTTGGGAGAGAAGTTTGGCCGTAGCTGCCCCCATTCCGCTGCTTGCACCTGTAATTATCGCTACTTTTGCACTCATATGAGATTCCCCTTTTTTCGTTTTTAGCCAGTCGGCCCTGACTTGATTTTAGGATAACAAGTGGAGTTAACTGTAAGTCAAATCTCAATACAGGAATATGATTATGGCTTATTTTCCCCATATATCCTCGCGTTTTATTGTAAAGTACAATTGGGTAATGAAAAAAAGCGATGAATATGGCGGAATCCCCTTATAGTTTACTCTAATCGAACACCAAAAAAACGCTTCCCTTCGGGACGCGTTTGACTGAAGTAAAAAATATACCGGATGACCGATTAAGGCAGCATTCTGGCGACTCCTTTTTCCTGCATATCGTATAAGGCCAACTTATAATTAATAATCTCCAAATATTTCAAAGTTTCCGTGATATGGCTCTCGACGGTTTCCTTGTGCTTGAGCATCATTTGCTTGCGTTTCTGGAAAGTGCTCTCGCCTTCCTTATACAAATCCACATACTCCTTGATCTCGGCCAGGGGCATGCCCGTGGACCGCAGCGACAGAATAAAGTTTAACCACTCGCGGCTTTCATCGTCATACAACCGATTGCCGCTCGGGTCGCGCTTGACGTTTGGCAGGATCCCTTCCCGCTCATAATAACGGAGCGTGTAGGTCGAAATGCCGATCTCCTCCGAAATTTCCTTAATCGTGGACATTGCTTCTCCTCCTCGCTTTAGAGCCAACTGTAACCGTATTGAGGGATCATGCTGTTTGAGTAGCCGGCTCATGAGCTTCTTGAGTTAGAGTTTACTCTATTGCTTAAGAAAATTTCAAGCCATGTTTCACAAAGAGATCATTTACAGATTATTCAAATAATAGAAATGCTCATTCATTAAGATACAGATCGGCTTTGCTCTGAATCAGCTTGGCGACTTCCTCCGCCGATTTCTGGCCTTTGAAGAACGCCTCGCTCTCTTCCGCAATGATCTCGTCGATTTTGGACGGCTTCCCGATGGCGTGAACCGCCCCCGTCAAAAAGCCTTCCAAATTTTCGAGCTGCGTATTGTCGGCTTTGACCGTCCCTCCGTCTGCCGGACCGTTCGGAGCGATGGTGATGGATCCCGTTTTTCGAATCTGATCGACCTGTTTATCGTACGCGACCTTGTTGATCGGAAAACCCGGAAACGAAATGTCACTGATGGAGTATTCTGAATGGCTGCTGCTTTCCGTAACGACCGCCGCTTCCTCGGAGATAAGGAAGACTATAAATTTCCAGGCCTCGTCCTTGTTGGGCGAGTTTGCATTGATTCCGACCGTCTGGCTGGTTTTGAAGTACCCCCCGTCTCCCAGCTCCGGCGCATGCGGTTTCGTATACAGCTTGGTGTGTCCGCCGAAGGAATTCATAATCATCAAATAATCCGACAGCGATTGAATTGGCGTCTCCTGGAAATATACGGGATCATTTTTCCCTGCTCTGTTCCCGATCTGCTTGACCACGCCTTCGTCGAACATCGTCTTGATCCGCTGCAGCAAAGCGATGAAGGCGGGAGAATCAAACTTGGCTTTGCGCTTAGCTTCATCGACATATAGCGGATAATTTTCGGTGACCATTTCGCCGAGTAAATACTTCGTGTCGCTGAGGAAGGCATTTTCGATCTCTCCCTTCTGCTTCAACTGCTTGGCAGTTTCCGAGAAATCGTCCCAAGTCCAGCTCCGATCGTCAATTTGAATACCTGTCTTGCCGATTGCATCTTCATTGCCGAGAATTCCGTTCAAATAGAAAGAAAGCGGCATGGCGTAGAGTCCTCCGCCGATCTCGCTGTTGTCCAGGATGTTGGTAAAATAGGCGGACCTATCGAACGAAGCATCCTGCTTCATCATGTCCTTCAAATCGACGAGCAGATCCCGGCTCGCATATTTGTCCGTCGGCAGCAGATCCATCTCAAGAAGATCGGGTCCCTTGCCCGCGAGCATCGTCGTGTTCGTGGACGTCACATATTTCTGGACATTTGCTTCCTGCGAGTCGACATCTTTAAATTCGGCTTGCGTATAGGTTAACTCGATCGTCACATTCGGATGAAGCGACTCGTATTTCTTCACGGAAGCCTTTAATTGCGCGCTCGGATTGACCGTGGCGAACACGAGCTTCACCGGGCCCGTCTCACCGCTGTCTTCCGGCTTGCCGCCAGCGTTTTGCTCATTCTTGCTGTCTATCGTATTGCCGCTGGCTCCATTGGCCTGAGAAGACGGAGCTCCAACTACCGCTTTACTTCCGCTGCAGGCAGAGAGACTGAGCATAATCAAACAGAGACTTAAAATAATACTCGCTTTTCTCATCGCATAACCAACCTTTCCGGTCGGACCGCATTTCTTGCGCTTCGCGCGCGGCACGTCCTTAATTAATGTAAGGCAGCGATGTGAACAAAGCTTCACCGACTTGTAAACAAATTGTCTCCAAAATAAGGGTGACTGCGAACCGCGAGTCGTATTAAAAGGCGGGTCTAACGATAACGTTCAACCCGCCTATCCGGTGCCTGATCCCTCAGGGTTTATCTTATCGCAGCACTTTCGTTCGTTACTTAAGCAGCGAAGGATGCAGTTCTTGAGGGCCTCCAAGGGTATAGCGGTAGGACATCGGAATACCGCCGTCCACATCGGTCACGCCAAGAGCGAGTCCTAGTTCCGCGCCGATGAGCGCTCTTCCGGAAAGAGACATTCTCAAATCGGATTCATATAGTGCCGCAATCACGCGGCCGGTAAACTCGGGCGACTCCCGCTTTTGTTTCGGAATTTGGTCTTCCGGAAGCGAAGCAAGATACGCGCGCGCGCGTTCGGTATCAAGACCGCCCATCCATATCGATACGGCCGCGATATTATGCGATCTTAGCTCCATTGCCATATCGGCCGCCATTTTGTCGCCTCCAGCCTTTTGCGCTCCGTAAGCCGGTCCCTGGTGGTAGCTAACCGCGCCGTAATGACCGGTGTTGACGATTAGCCCTTTACCGTTTTCAATCATCAGCGGGACCGCGTAATAGCTGGAAACGTAATGGGACCGAAGACCAACGGTAATGATGTCCGCGGCATCCAGGTTTTTTTCCCAAAAGCCTCCGGCGGCAGGCTCTGCAACCTTCGCGGCATTGTTGACGAGCAGGTCCAGTTTTCCGTAATCCCGCTTGACCCTCGCAAACAGCTCCGCTACGGCTGCGTCATCGGCATGATCGACAACAACCGGAATACCTTTGCCCCCGGCCTGGGTGACTAATTCTGCGGTCTCGCCGATGCTTCCACCGTAAGCCGAATTGCTGTTTGCCGTGCTCCGTCCCGTCACATAAACAACGGCGCCGGCTTTGCCAAGCGCGAGGGCAATCCCCTTCCCGGCTCCCCTGCTGGCTCCGGTGACGACAGCGATTTTGTTTTCAAATTTATTTGCAGCATCTGTGGCATTTTGCGGCATAACGATTCCATCCTTTCCCTGTAACGGATTTGAGAAAATTAATTAGCCAGCTAATCTTCTCAGCATAATTTTTCAGTTGATTTCTAATCTTTCCTGCCTTCTTATTTACGATTAGTTAGCCGGCTAATTAAATGTCTAGTTTTGTTATAGCACGAATCTCTCGGTAAAGTAAAGAGACGCCGGACCGAACAAAAAACGTTCAGTACGGCGCTGTCTGGATCCGTTTAAAAAAATTGTCGGGACATTCCCCATCCATGCGGATCGGCGAACCTCCGGTCCGCGTTTATAACGCGGTTCCTTCGTCAAGCTTGTTGCAGTTTGATTACGCGATCGGTCCAATCATTATAGAAGCTCTTGTCATGGGACACCAGCAGCACGCTTCCCGAAAAACGCGCCAATGCTTGCTGCAGCGCACTTTTGGTCTCCGCGTCCAAATGATTCGTTGGTTCGTCCATGATCAGAAAATTGCATGGAGCAAGGAGTAGCCCGCATAGCTTCACCTTCGATTGCTCGCCGCCGCTAAGCGTGCCAACCGCTTGGAGGGCGTGATCTCCTCTGACGCCGCAAAGCGCCAATTGACGCCGGATTTCTTTCTTGTTCAAATCGGGAAAACGCTCCGAAATCAGCTGTATCGGCGTCAGCATCGGATTCGCCCATTTCAGCTCCTGTTCGTAGTATCCGATTGACGCTTGCTCCGAGAACCGGAAGGAGCCGGCAATGCCCGGAAGCCTTCCTACGAGCGTATGGAGCAGGGTGGATTTCCCTATCCCGTTAAACCCCGTAATCACAAGCTTCTCCCCTCCGGCAACCGAAAAATTAAGTTTCGGCAGCAAAGATATACGATACCCAACCTCCAGCCCTCGCACAGTAAGAGCGGCTTGCCCCGGTAACGGCCGTTCGCGGAAAACGATCGTAGGATGATGGACAAAACCCGGCGGAGCCAGCCGCTCCAATCTTTCGAGCCGTTTTCTGCGGCCTTGAGCCATTTTGGTATTGACGCCGGCAATATTCCTGCGAATATATTCCTCCGTTTTTTCGATATGCTTCTGCTGCGCTTCGTAGCGGCGAACGTAGTCCTGCCGTAAATGCTCCTTTTGCCGGAGAAAATCCGAATATTTGCCATAATATTTCCGGATCGTTCCGAACTCGATGTCGCCAATGCAGGAAGAGATTTTCTCCAGAAAGTCAAAGTCATGGGACACGACGATAAAAGCGCCGCCGAAGCCCGCGAGGAAGTTGGCCAACCATTCCACATGGTTTTGATCCAGAAAATTGGTAGGCTCATCGAGCAGCAGAACATCCGGTTGTTCGGCGAGCAGCTTGGCCAGAATGACCTTGGTTCGTTGTCCTCCGCTTAATTCACGAAGGAAACGATCCATGCCTATAGCGTCGATACCCAGACCTCCGGCTATTTTCGCGAGCCGGCTTTCAACGGAGTAGAAATCCTCCGCTTCGAGCTGTTCCTGACAAGCCGCGGCCTGCTGCAGCGGCGCTTCTTGGCCGGTAAGAGCGCTTTCTTCATAAAGTTTGCTCATTTTCCGTTCGATCTCGTATAAATGGGCAAACGCCGTTTTCAGATATTCCGAAATAGTTAACGCACCGCCTAATTCGGCATATTGGTCCAGATGACCGATCTTCAAATGGGATTGCCATTTTACGGCGCCTTGATCCGGGACGATCTCCCCTGTCAATATTTTGATTAACGTGCTTTTTCCAGTTCCGTTTTGTCCGACAATCCCCATATGCTCACCTTTGAACAGCTCAATGGAGACATCTTCGTACAGTTTTTTGTCATCAAAGGTGTGAGACAAATTTTCGACTTTTAATAAGCCCATGGTGATTCCTCTTTTCTCGAAAAATAAAAAAGCAGAGGGTATAGCGTCACGATGACGCAAACCCTCTGCTGATGCGTGTATCCAATCCGGTCTCGGCTGCGATGAACCGCCAAAACCGCCGCGCGCACAAAGGGCCACCGACAAGGCGATGTCGATGGCCCTTAATCTAATTACATCGGCAAAATAGCCATGTTCAAACAAGCATAGAAAACTACGCTATTGGACAGACCCTTTTGCCGATGAATTCAGGAAAGCATTATGCTTCCCGATTAGGCTCCGTACAACGCTTCATCGCGTTCAATTGTACGGAGCGAACAGTTCTCGTAAGTTTGACATACTTGATGTACAGCATGTTCAGCACCTTCCCTTTTCGCAGAAAATCGTAACACACGCTTTATTCCGCGTCAATTCCCGGAAGTAAACCGGTGCTGCTGCAAATCAACAGTGACTCCAAGGCCCTCCAGGTAGTAAGGCGCGTAAAACTGGGAGGTGCAAATATAATATGAATCGGCCGTGTCGACATTGGAAAAAGAAACTTGATATTTTTGACCGTTGTCATGGACGCGGATAGGTACGCCGTCTTTGTAGTACACGTTTCCCTTGCTGTCCTCCAGCCAAATTTCATATACTTGATCGAAAATACGCGCACCCGCAACCTCGTAAGTAAGCGTTAATTTGTTTTTATCCGATTTCTCGTCCAAGACAGTGAGCGAACCCGCTTTCCCTTGAGAAAGAGTGATGGGTTTTCCTTCCCATTCCCCGTCCATTTTGGTCGTGGAATAAGAACTGCTCAAATAAGGTTTGATCGTTACTTGCTTAGGCGTGGATTCAAATGGTTCGAAATAATATTTATATTGATTGCTATTCGAATCTGCATGTCCATGTCCGCTTATGGGCTGAAGAACTCGGCCCTGTTCGTCGTAAACCTGGAAATCCCAAAATGCTTGATCGCTATTTTGGAGACTAAATGAAATTTCTGTGGTGGTCGGAAATAACGTCAGTTCATCATAGTTTATTTTCACGTCATTCCAAGCTCCTGTTTTGGCAATCTTAAAGGTTTCATTGCCTCCCCGGCGTTTGATAGGAATCCGGGATAATATTTCGGATTTATCTCGGGACATGATCCCAAGCATAAATGAGTCGGGCAGCTCGTCGTCCACATGAATGCTTAAGGTTCCCGCATACGTCTCATTATCCAGTTTTTGCATGCTCATATTCGAACCGTAGCTGCTCAGCCTCTTCCCGTCTACCGAAAAAATGAGGTTATTGGCGAAGGAAAACGGATCACTGTCATTCGTCGGAATGATAAACCCCAAATTTATGTTTGATCCGTCATACAGACTTTCCGTGAAGGTAACCGTGTGATTTTCAATTTGCACCCGCTGACCTAATTTTGTTGTCAAATGAAGCTGGTTCCCTCTTTTTACGCCGACATCGCCGATCAGCTCAAAAACCGAACCGATTAGAGGAAGCGATTTGATGGTCTCCGCCAAAGCCGGGGATAAAGATGACAGCGCAAATATAAGTACAAGGACTGCGGCAGTCACAGCCGTACCGTAACGAAGCCTGGACGTCGTCTTGCGGTTTTTCTTCAGTTGCACAAGCGTTGCTTCTACACGTTGATTGACGGATTCGGGTAAAGACAAATTCACTTGTTTCTTTAATTCCCGCTCCCATTCTTCCATGGATACCCCTCCTGCTTCCCCAAAATACGGTGCGCATTCTCCCGTGCCCGGCGCAGCCAAGTTTTAATCGTGTTCTCGGGCCTTTGATAAATTCCCGCCAGGTCTTTAACGGAGAGATCTTCAATATGGTAAAGCCTCAGGAGACTGCGGTCTTCCTCGGGAAGCACCGCAAGCAGCTGTTCCAGTTCAACATTTTCCAGACCGTTATCCCTAGAAGCGGGTTCCGTGTACTCATTAAATTCGACTACCTTTTGATGGTGCCGACGAATTTGATTGCATTCATTGATCACGATGCGAAGCAGCCAAGTTTTAAAATAATCCGGCTCTCTGATCGTGACTATTTTCTCAAACGCTTTAAGAATGGCTTCCTGGATGGCGTCGGCACAATCCGCATCGCTGGTCAGCATTGTCTTCGCTACCCGATACATGACGGTTTTGTTGGATTGAATCAGACGCTCGAAAGCATGGATATTCCCCCTTTGCGCCCTTCTTACTTCCTTTGCCGCATCGTCCATAACATCTCCCCCCTCTATCTTATCGGACACATGTTAGATGCATGGAACTATTACGAGGTTTCAATCTTTATAAAAAATGAAAAACCCGCAATTACCGCGGGTCTATTTGATATATGAACCTTTAACCAATGTCTTTGCGACCCCCGGGCGGTAGTTGACGATCTTTACCAGTTGTTCCTGCATGTATTCCGGAGATGGTTTGAATCCTCCTTCAATCCAGTGGAACACGAGTCCGAGCAGCGCGTGGATGGAATAAACCGTCAACAGCTCTTCGTCGATGTCTTTTTTCGTATATACCAGTTCTTCAGTAAAAATCCTCTTGATCGCGGTGAACATCTTCTCCCGGAGCATCGCCAGCCTGTCGCTTTTCATCAGCACGGTATAAATCGCCGAGTACTCGTAAATATGCTTGAAGATCATGATGGAGTGCGCCGAAAGCTGGTCGACATGGAAATATTCCGCCTTTTCGTAAGGAGCTCGAAAGGAAACCGACAGTTTGTCCATCAGATCGGAGATGGTATCCTCCAGCAGCGCATCTTTGCAGTCATAATTGGAGTAAAAAGTTCCGCGGTTATAGTTGGCAAGCTCCGTGATTTCCGTTATGGTTATCGCCGGGAACGCCTTGTCTTTCATGAGCTTCAGCAGCGCTTCCCGTAAGGCCGCCCGGCTGCGGACGATTCGGCGGTCCGTTTTTTTGCCGCTATCAGTCATGCCGCTTCTCCCCTCTTATAGCATTATTGAACAATTTCCTTCAAGCTGTACGATAACTTACGAATCTGCCCATTTTACTGATTGTATAAATTATTTTATTTTAATTATAATTAATTTGAAAGATATTCTCTATTAAGCACTTTCATCAAACAACGAAGGGGCGTTTTTTATGAGATTAACCGGGAAAGTTGCCGTAGTAACAGGCGCCGCGTCCGGGATGGGGAAAGCGATAGCGGAATTGTATGCGGCCGAAGGGGCAAAGGTGGTCGTGTCCGACCTTCGTATTGAACCCGCGCAAGCCGTTGTGGACGGGATTGCGGCCCAAGGAGGCACGGCTGTCGGTGTTGCTGCAAACGTTGCCAAAGAGGAAGATGTGCAGATCCTCATCGATACGGCGATTGAGAAATTCGGAACCGTTGACATTCTCGTCAACAATGCCGGCATCATGGACAACTTCGTGCCGGCCGGAGACTTGACGGATGAGCTGTGGGAACGCGTCTTCGCCGTCAATACGACCGGCCCGATGAGAACAATCCGCAAAGTGCTGCCGCTTTTTCTGGAGAAGCAAAGCGGCGTCATCGTCAACATTGCTTCTGCGGGAGGTTTGATGGGATCCCGCGCCGGCGCCGCGTATACCGCTTCAAAACACGCCGTCGTTGGCCTCACCAAAAACGTCGGTTTTCAATACGCGCCGAAAGGCATTCGCTGCAACGCTATTGCGCCGGGTGGCGTCAATACCAACATCGGCACGACGCTGACCAGTCCGAATCCTTTCGGAATGGAGAGAGCCATGGCCGGCATCAACCTCAACCCGCGCTCCGGCGACCCGGAAGAGATTGCCAAAGTGGCGCTGTTCCTCGCCTCCGATGACGCAAGCTTTGTCAACGGTACGGTGGTAACCGCCGACGCGGGCTGGACGGCATATTAAGCACGTATAACACCAAACAAGGAGCAGTTGCCGACAGCAGCCGCTCCTTGTTTTTGTTGACTTGATCAGATTTCTTTTCCCATCACCGACGAGGTTGAGCCGATATCCGTCGATATGCTTGTTTCGTGCCACCGTTCGGCGTCGGCCGCGCGTTCCTTGTCGGCTTGATCGCTTAGGTACACTGCGTCGCTGCCCAACAGCAAATGGTTCGGCAGGTCGTCCGCATAAGCCAGCTTCAGGATAACCTGCGCCACCTTATTCGGGTCGCCGTTTTCTTGACCCCAATGATCCTCAAGTAAACGAAGCTTGTCTCCTACCGACGCTTCATAGTCCGGGAGGAATTGCGGCCGATGATCCGTCGCCCGTTTCCCCCAATTGGTCCGCATCGATCCGGGTTCAACAGCGCAAACTTTTACGCCAAACGGCGCGGTTTCCTGCGCCAGCGCTTCGGTAAATCCGCCGACGGCCCATTTCGCCGCATGGTAAGCGGTGCCTCCCGCAGCGGCAAAACGGCCGCCGACGGAAGAGATTTGCAGGATATGCCCGCTGCGCTGCTTCCGCATGATCGGCAGAGCCGCCCGGGTGAGGTAAACAACCCCGTAGAAGCAGGTATCCACCAGTTTTTTAAAATCCTCGGAACGGGTTTCTTCAAACGGTCTGACATCTCCATACCCCGCGTTATTAACCAGAACGTCAAGTCGTCCAAAGGAATCAATTGCAGCCTTAACAGCCGACTTTGCCGCATCCTCATCCGTTACATCCAAAGGCGCGACGCAAATTTGATCGCCGTATTGTTTCACGAGATCGTCAAGCTGCTCCGGTCTTCGGGCCGTTGCAACCACACGCTCCCCTTTAGCAAGCGCAGCCTCGGCGATGTCTCGCCCCAAACCGCTTCCGCTGCCGGTAATCAACCATACTTTTGACAAGTGAATCATCTCCAGACGAATATTTTTATGAAACAGGCCGATAATGCTGTGCTTCGGCCTTGTTTACTTCATTTTAAATTGATATATAATAGGGCTGATAGTTGGATTATGCTCTTTTATTGCCTAAAAATACGATGAGCTGATAGAGAATGATTTATAAAACGCACCGAGGAAGGGATTGCGAGGATGTTCTTCAATACTGATGCCAAGTCTGTGCTAAACCGCCTTCTTAACTTGATCTCCCCGTTTCCGTTCAACCATGGAACCTTTGAAACGAATATTCCTTTTTTGGCTTTGCTGAAGGAAATCGAACCCTCTATCGTCGAGCAAAGCGGATTTCTTGATTCTTCCATTTGCATCGTGATCCAAGGCGGCAAAAAACTGATTGTAGGCGAAAAAACGATTGATTACGGAGCGGGTAATTACGTCGCTTCCGGCATCGACATGCCGATCAAGGGACAGGTTACGACGGCTTCGTATGAAGCGCCTTATATGGCGATCAAGATCTCGTTTACATCCGAAGAAATTGCATCTGTAGTACTAAAAGCAAAAATCATGCCTCAAGAAGAGAGCCGCTTAAACGAAGGGGTTTTTGTCGGAACTGCCGGACTTGAGGTGTTATCGGTGCTTGAAAGATTGCTTCAGCTTTCCAGTGATTCGCATGCCGTCGCCTTTCTCGCTCCTGCCATGAAGCAAGAGCTGATCTATCGCCTGCTCACCGGCGAAGATGGTGGGAGCTTCTACAATAACATGCTGCAGCATCATGAAGCTTCGGGTATCAGCAAGGCAATCCGTTATGTAAAAATGAATGTTGAACGTACGATCACGGTGGATGAACTTGCCCGCGTCGGCAATATGAGCGTGTCCACGCTGCATCATAAATTCAAAGCCGTAACCACGCTGAGTCCGATTCAATATCAAAAGCAGCTTCGGCTTCAGGAAGCGCGCCGGATGCTTCTGGGCGGCGGCGTTGATGTGACTCGGGCGGCATACCAAGTCGGCTATGAGAGCTTGACGCAATTTAATCGCGAATACAAACGGCTTTTTGGGCGTCCTCCTCTCAAAGATATTCAAGCGATCCGAATGAAAACAAGCCCAGATGACAAGCAAGTCACCCGGGCTTAAACAAAAGGCTTGTAAGACGATATACGTCTTACAAGCCTTTTTTAAACAGATATGAAAATATGAATGTCTTTAGATTATAACAAATACGTTATTCTTGATTGTCTTCTGCAGCCGTAACGATGCCGATGGTTTTTGTTTTAGCATCCCACGTCGTCGTGATGCCAAGTGCATCTGTAATATCACGCAGCTTGAAGTAGTTGTTTCCGCCAATCGTGTATGCGGTAAGTTGTACCTCTTCATCATCAAGGTAAACTTTGGAGGTTGATAAAGTAGCCTTCTTGGCTGCCAGCTTCGCAGGTACGGCCAGTTCTCCGCCTTGAGCGGTATAGGCTTCGCCCGATGTCAGGCTGATGGTATTATGCTCGCCGTCAAAACCGACTTCAAAGTTCTTTGCGGTACCGTCCACTGCCTTAGCAATGTCACGCAGCTTGAAATAGGTGTTGCTATCGATGGTATAAGCCTCAAAAGAAACCTGTTTGCCGTCAACTACCACCTTCGAAACCGAAGGAGCAGCTGTTACTGTTTTTACTGTCGGCTTTACGGTAGTGTTGCCTGTATTCGGTACGGTAGTCTTCGTAGGCGAATCGGCAGGATCCGAAGCCGGCTCATCGGAGTCCGGAGTCGTTACAGCCGTGCCATCTCCAACGATGTAAATAATATTACTGGACTGATCGCCATCGCCGAAGCTCAATACGTAGAAAAGATCGGAAACGCCCCAGTAGGTCTTTGTAAGCTTTACGGTTGCCGTTTTATTGGCATCAATTTCATTTACGCTTTCTTCTGAACCGTCTATGGTCCACGATATAGCGCCGGCATAGGAACCGTCAGGATAATAAGAATTTAACACAGCAGACATTTTTTCCTTGGGTACAAATTTGATTTCGGCACCGTCTTTAACGAGAACAATTTGGTTGTTTTCTGCGGCAAGAATGTCCCGGAAATCTTGGTTGTCATCAAAGGCTTCAAGATCAATTTTTTCCGACTGAGTCCCTGTTTGACCGGTTAAAGTATAAGTATACTTGTCGGCGGGAACCTCTGCAGCAAATGCTGGTAATGAAGCGAATACCAACATGAGCACGGAAAGCATTAAAGCCAAAGAAACAGTTTTAGTCCTTCTCATAAAACTACCTCCCAAAAATTTGAAATGGCTTTCATAACTTCCCCAATAATATGTCCGTATTTTCACATAGTCAATACAATTCCTTAATATGGGTAAAATATAAGTAGATATTTGAAGGAATTATGGAAACAAAAATATCATTTATAGCAAATAAAAGTAAGAATATAAATGTTTAGGTCGATTTTTTGTATAAATATAATATAATCGTAAATTTATTGTAAAATCATGTTGCGAATAATCAGAACTACTTAAGAGGGACTTTCGTTAAAAAAGTGTCTTTTCGTTGAAAAAAAGCCGACCTGAAAGGTTTATTCTTAGCCGACTGCTCTTCTGTCAAAAAAGTGGACACTGCTCAATTTAAGCAACCCTTTCATAGTACAGTTGTTCAAAGCGTACCGGTGACAGG
>NZ_JBKFGG010000028.1:0-39112 GCF_056171975.1 Paenibacillus terrisolis
GGAGCGCCAGCCCGGCAGCAGTGCGGGCATGCGCTCCGCGAGAAGCTGCTGCAGCTCGGGCTCCAGCAGCGACCTGCCCTCGAGGGCGGCGGCCAAGCGCTCCGCCGCCTCCGCCGTCTGCCTCCACCAATAAGCATCACTATCGGTCTCTCCAGGGCCAGCAGAAATAGGCCCAAGTCCATCATTGTACAGTGTTTGCCAAACCGAAGCTTCTCCCAACCGGGTCAGATGCTCCGCAAGCGGGGTGAAGCCTTTTTCCACAGTCCACAACAAGCCGCTCTCCCGTCCTATCAAGTCAGTCACAGCCGGCCCTTTTGACATATTAGCCGCTGTTTTCACCGCCTCCGAATCTATGAATCTCCCCGTCGATGAGGGTATGAAATCATCCGTCTTAATCAAGTTCCCTCCGGCAGCCGGCTTTCTCTCCACCGCCAGTTCGGCCTTGAGTTTCAGAAAGAGATATTGTGCCCACTCCTCCGGGGACCAAAGGTCCATTTTATCCAGGTGCTCAAACTCGTCTCTCAGCTTGATCGCCCAGCCCAGCGGCATAGCTTCGGACAATAGCATAAGCGAATTTGCCGGAAGCGTTTTCTCCGAGCTTGGCAACGGCACCGTAACAGGACCTGAAGGAACTTGATTCATAGTTCCTCCGCATGTCCAATTTCCATCCGCCCTCTCCCCATTGCGTTCACGCGCACTTGTCTCTCTTTTTTCCGGCCCCCGCGGTTCAGCTTCGGTCCACCACTTCATATCTACGTGCAAATCCAAACTGACCGCCATCCGCCAGCCCAGCTTCGACCGCACCGCATACAAGCTTAATCTCATAACAATCCCTCCTTTCACGCATGAAAACAAACCATTCTTCATCTAATTTCTACATTTTTCTACTAAATCCCTTTATTCCCCTTATTTTGCATAATATAAAACGATTTCTCCTGTCCTTTTCATAAACACCGCGCTATACTCAGCAGAATCTGAGTACACATTCCCCCTTCAATCCCCCACCACCTCCCCAAAGACAACAAAAAACACACCCCTGGCCCCTGCCATAAAAAGAGTGTGCTTCACACTTTAAGCTTGACGATTTGAGTCGTCAGCCTATGCTTATATGCTCGTGTCTTTATTTGCAAAAACATTTCGATTTCATACCGCGTTCTTATTCCGGATCGCTTGCGGTCCGGCAGGCTAGATATGAACATAGGGAATCTTATCCGCCTCCCGAGGTACGCGGAGATCGATATAAATCGAAGTCTCTCCTTCATCCGGCGCGGCCAACTGCTCTTGAATGTCTTCTTCCCTGACGGCCGGCAGGCCAATTACGATCAGTTCCAGTTCATTTTGTTCCTGAAGACGCCGAGTAATCGCCAGCGTATCGTCTTGGGAAGCTTCATCCAGCACAGTCACGCGTAGCGACAGCCCGCGCAATCCGGCATACCAAGACAACGCTCTCAAGTACCACTCCATCTGATTCTCATGATTCGAGGTCACCAAAATATAATGAACCGCCTTATCGCCCTTAACCTTGCCCCGTAAATAATACCCATGAAGCAGATGCACCAGCGCCGCAGCCAAACCGTAACTGAGCAGAATCCAACCCATGTAAGGAACCACGGAACTCACCTCCTTATAGCGACAATATATGCCGCTCGGAGATGGTCGGTTACTGGGCTCGAACACTTGAAGTATTCCTGACGGAAAAGTGGACTACCGTCCGCAAGTTTTTTTGGCGTGCCGGCCTTGATTCCCTTTATGTACCCATGCCGGTTTTTTACCATTTCCCCAAAAAATGATTAAGGAAATCGTAATCTCGCCTCACTTTTCAATATCATGAATAATATGGAAGCCTTGGGCATGAGACATCCTGACAAAATTTTCTTTAGAGGCTTAACGCCGCAAGTTCCAAAAATCACATAGTGCCGGATTAAATCGATTTCACCCTGTTCATGTCCCTAACGTACATGTTACAGCGTGACCCATCCAAACTTTATTGCATTAATTACAGCTTGTGTGCGGTCGTCTACATCCATTTTCTGCAAAATACTGCTGACGTGGTTCTTCACCGTTTTTTCGCTGATAAACAAATGCTCGCCGATCATCTTGTTGCTGCGGCCTTCCGCCATCAAACGCAGAACTTCGGCTTCGCGTCTCGTAAGCGGATTATCTTCACCGGCCACGAACTTGACGCCGGCTTCGCGAATCGCATTGTCTTCGGCGATGGCTCCCGTCTCGCTGAGGTATTCCATCCGGCGGAGCTGCTCGATCAGCTTGCCCGTAACTTTCGGGTGAATAAAAGCATTTCCTTCGGCAACGGTGCGAATAGCATTTACCAGGGATTCGGCCTCCATGTCTTTCAACAGATACCCGGTTGCCCCTTTGCGCAGGGTCTCAAACACATAGCTTTCATCATCGTGAATCGACAAAATGATCACTTTAATCTCGGGAAGCGTTTCTCTCAGCTCAGCCGTCGCATCAACCCCGTTCAAAAGCGGCATGTTGATGTCCATAAGCACAATCGCCGGATCAAGCTGCCGGCAAGCCTCAAGCACTTGAGTCCCGTCGCCGCATTCTCCCACGACTTCGATGTCTTCCTCCATGTTCAAAATCCGCTTCAAGCCTTCACGAAACAGCTGATGATCGTCAGCTAACAGAACTTTAATCGCTTGTTTGCCGCCTGCACTAAGATTATCCATTCTGAGGCTCCTTTCTCTTCTCTGCGTTGGTCGGGATATGAATGATGATCGTCGTCCCCAGATTGGCTTCCGACTCGATCTCCATGCTTCCGTCGAGCAATTCCACTCTTTCCCGCATGCCTATCAATCCAAAATGAGTGTGTTCCTTCAGCTTTGTTTCCACTTGATCAACTTTGAAGCCAAGTCCGTTGTCCTTCACCACGATTTTGATCATTTGCGCCTGATAAACGATTTCCACGGCGACAAACGTCGGAAAAGCGTGCTTTGCCGCATTTGAGAGAGCTTCCTGCACCAGACGGAAAACCGCCGCCTCCATCGGAGAAGTCATTCGGTGCTCTTTTCCTCTCGTTTCAAATGTAGCCCTAATTCTCGTTTTGACTTCAAAATCATGAACATACTTGCGCAGTGTCGGAATCAGGCCCAAGTCATCCAGAGCCATCGGACGCAGGTTAAAAATCACCTTGCGCATTTCCTCGAGGCTGAAACGAATCTGCCCCTTCAAGTCTACTATTTCTTCTTGTACCATCTTAAATTCCTGCTTAGCAAGCATTCTTTCCACAATTTCCGTCCTAAGAACTAGATTCGCCAGCAGTTGGGCAGGGCCGTCATGGATCTCCCTCGAAATGCGTTTACGCTCTTCTTCCTGGGCCAAAATGATCTTCAGACCGATGAGCTGCCGGTTTTTGGCGGATTCCAGAATCCGGGTGACTTGTCCCAGTTCGCCGGACAGATACTCCAGTACAACGCCCATTTGCGTACTGATCGTCTCCGCACGTTCCACGGACTTCTCCACATTGCGCGTTCTTTTTTGCAATTCATCGCGGCGGGCCTTCAAGTACATCTCCTTCTCGCGATAAATCAGCAGATCAAGCTGAAGCTGAGTGGCTATTTCATAAGCCTGCTTGATGTCGTCTTCCTTATACCGCACAAAATCCCGGCTGACTTCCGTCAGCCGGATGCGGGAACGCCGGTAGTTGACTTCGAGCTGGTCGACTTTTTCCACGGTTTCCGCCGTTTCTTTCATCACGCTTTGCAGCTCGCTGCTCAGCATTTTCAGCTCGTTTCGCGCTGCGTCCAGGATCTCGAGAATCTGAAATTTGCTGTCTTCCATGACGTTTACTGCATTTTTAATAACGCGGTCAATGGCATCTGCTTGAAAATCCATTCTTTCTTCTCCGTTCCCTTCAGCTTCAATGCGTACTGCTATGACCTATCATATCATGATTCCAGAGTAATGGATTTGGTTTTATTATCCCAATTTACGCCAATTCCCAGTTGCTCCGACACAAGACGAAGCGGTACCAAAGTCCTGCCGTTCGTTGTGATCGGCGAGACCGCGGCTTGTTTTTTGGCGCCGTTCAGCAAAAATTCCTTTTTGCCGACAGTAAGCTCAAGCACGGTGGTGCCGCGGGTGACGGTGATTTTTTTAGCCGTATTGTTCCAAAGCGCCGTTCCTCCGAAAGTATCAAGCACGTATTTAATCGGCACGTAGGTCGTATTGTTCTGGAGCAGCGGCGGGGCATCCATATTTTGCGGCTTGCCGTTGACGACCATGGTTTTCTGTCCGATGACCATCTTCACGGTAGCGCTAGGCAGGTCAATGTCCCCTTCTCCGGAAGGCGCGGTGAACTTAATGTTGTCAAAAGATACGCTGCCCGTCAGCGCCCGTTCGTCCTGACCATCCTCCAGATTCACGATGTAAAGGCGTTTCAGCTTCGCCGGGTGCTTGATTTGGCTCGCCGTCAGGTCGATGTTCAGGGTTTTCCAGCCCGTAAAATCAAGAGGCCGCATCAGGTCGACATAGACGCTTTTCCCGTCCGCATCGGCAAACTCGGCGCGCAGCCAATTTAGGCTGGCGTCTCCATTGACGTCGATCGTCATGGACGTTGCCCCCTCCGGAATAGCCTTTCCTGCCGTTCCATTGATTTGAGCATAAGCGAATTTGTTGCCGGTCCCTCCGGTGAGATCATAGTCGAGCTTCAGCACTTTGGAATTCGCATGACTATCCGTTCCTTGAACGATAGAGGCGGTTCCTGTCACCTCAGCCGGCAATCCCGTGAACGAAACCGGATAAGCGGTATTCTCGAAGCTTTCCCAGATGGCTTCCGTCGTCGTAGAGAACACGATCGGCGTCCCGCTGAAGCTGTCGTATTTCGGAGTTGCGTAAGCTACTTTTGCGCCCGGATTAACCGATTGCACGGTAAGCACGCCGTTTTGTACGCTGGCTTTCATGCCGCTGAAGTCCCACTTCAAGGACTCGGCAGGAACGTCCATCGTACGTCCGTCCTTCAGCTTGGCGGCAACGGAAACCGGTACCGAGCTGCCCGCTTGCAGCGGAGCAAAGGTTGTTCCCGCCGTCAAGCTCTCCAGATCGGAGCCGCCGATGACGTTCACTTTAAGACTGCTGTTGGCTGTGCCGCTGGCAGCCGTAATCTGCGAAATCCCTGCCTTGATGCCTTTAAAACCGCTGCCGGTCCAGGCAATATTGCCGTTGTCGGACTTCCAGTTCGCCTGAATGCCCGTCGTATCCATCGGATTATAGTACGTGTCGTAACCTTTTAGCGTATATGAAGCGGTTTGTCCGATCAAAAGTGCGGATGGGCCGCTGACTTTCAGTCCTTTGAGCGTACCCGGAGGCGCGATGGAATACACGCCAAGCCCATTGGCTACCGCACGCTGGCCTGCCGCGCCGTTTGAGGTGGTGAACGTCAAGGTGGCGGCGTTTTCCGCAAGCGGACGAGTCACCAGCGTGGTCGAACCGCCGCCGTCGAGGTCAAGCCCCTCCCAAACACCGATGCTGGTCATGAAATTTTGCAGCTCCTTGAGGGTCATGCCCGAGCTGTTGCTGTTATTTTCCACGGTGATGATATATGCCGTTTTACCGTCCTGCGAATAGCCTACCGCTGTCCGGGCAACGGGACTTCCCCCGCTGATGGACGTCGTCGACCGCGTAAACGCCGAAGGCTGGCCGCCGTCAACGAGCAAGGTATGTCCGCCGATCATCATCTTTAGGTCGGCCGGATTGATTTCCTGGCCGGTCGTCTGCGATAGCAGCGAGTATTGCGCATCGATGTGCTGCCCTACGGCAAGGTGAGCCGCCACATAGTCGGATGCCGTACCATGCGCGCGCAAAATATACCCGTCTGAAGGTACCGGCCCCGGAATCGGCGCTTTAATGGAAATTTGCGTAATCACGCCGCCTTGCACAAGAACCTCGGTTGGCGTGGTCGAGCTGCCTGACGGACGTTCCTCCGATTTCCAAGCACTCGTGTAGATGAACATATTGTTTACGTGGCTGTATGCTTTGTTGGGCTCCGTCATGTACGATTCCTGGTTGATCCCGGCCAGCGGGAACGTGGAGCCGTCTTCGGCAAGCACCGTGCCGCTGAAACCCATCCGGTCAATAAACGGGGTTCCGTCGTTCCGCACGGCAAAGGTGTACATCCCTTCCAACTGCGCAGGGCTCTTCACCATGGTTCCTTGGGACACTTCGGCGCCCATCGGCACCCCCATTCCCGCCGTCGCAAAAAAGTCGCCGTTAACCCCCGCTACCGCGCCGGTCTCCTGCGCCATTCCTTCAACGGATTGTCTTGTCGTCAATTGCCCCCCTTTGCCGGTCATGACGTCCAGACGGACGTAGGGATTCGTGAGATCCACTTGAATCACGTCGGCAAGCACGTTAACCGCTTTGCCCGAACGCGTTAATGTGTATTGGTATTTGACCAGGTCGGCTCCCGACGTGATCGGATCCTGGCTAAGCTTCACGGACGCTGCCGCGTTTGCGGTGTAACCCGCCGAATGAAAAGGTCCCAAACTGACAACCGGCTGAATCCAGATCAATCCCGCCAAGGAAACCAGCGCAAGCTTCTTCCCTTTTCCAACGACCAGACGAGCCAGCTTCGAGTCCTTCCGGACTACTGCGGCGGCTTCATCCCTACGGGGCATATCTCTTTTGACTACCATATTGTTTTGCGACTCTCCCATCTGTTTGTAAAAATTTGATTCCGCACATTCTTTCCCCGGGAATCTAGCATCTATTAAATAGACTACTTTCGGCCGGAAAAGTTACGAAAAATAGCAAATTTTTGTTGAAAAGTATGTGAAGTTGGGGGGAGGACAAAGCGAACTAGCCGATTAACTTGAAAATGGTAGGCAAAAAACAACCTCCAACGCCTTTTTCAGGTATTGGAGGCAAATTCATAGATTATATTTAAATATATTCCAATTTATCCAGTACCCGCTTCAGCATAACTACGGCTTGGGCTCGGGAAGCATTGCCTTGAGGTTGGAAGGTGTTCGCCGACACGCCTTGGATAATGCCTTCCCTTACCGCCTTGGCAACCGTGTCCTTCGACTGGATTTTCGAGGCGTCCGCAAACCGGGTCAGGATCGCGGTGCTCGAGCCGTCCATCGGCAGTTCGTAACCCGCATATTGCATGGCGCGCACCATCATGAGCGCCATCTGCTCCCGCGTAATGTTGCTGTTCGGCTTGAAGGTGCCGTCCGGGGTGCCGTTAATGATCCCCGCCTTGGCGGCGGCTCCGATATACCCTCCCGTCGCATCCGCCTGGACATCCGGGAATCGCTGCGCACTGGCCGAATCGGCCGTCAGACCAAGCCCCTTGACGATCAGCACGGCAAAATCGGCGCGGGTAATATTTTTGTCCGGTTCAAAATACAAGCCGGTTTTAGCTTGGCGAGGCTCGACGATCATTTTGCCGGCCAACTCGGTGATTTCATTTTTGGCCCAGCTTCTGGCGGTATCCGTAAATTGACCATATCCCGCAATTGGAATGATGGTTGAATTCCCATTAATATTCCCTGTGAAAAGCGTCCCCGTCCCGGCATTTTCATCCTTTGACGGCAAATGGCTAAGCGTGCGGGCGGCCGTATTATATTGGGCCAGCGATAAAACCATATTGGGCGACCGCTTGTTCAGCCAATAGTAAAGCTGTCCGCTATGCGCGACATTTGAACCCGTCATACCGTTCGTTCCATTCCCGACCGCCACGTCTACCTCGACCGGATCGCCGAACATGCTGATCGTGACCGAGCCGTTCGAATTGAACGAAGGCTGGCTGGCGGAAGGAACCTTCTCAAGCTGCACTACCAAGGTGATTCCGGAGGCGCGGGTGATATCCGAGAAAGGGATTTTCTTAATTGGAAGCTTGTACATGATATCCCCATATTTCACGGCAAAAGCTCCCGCTCTGCCCGCATTGTATTGTTCCATCAACGGGCTGACCGGAATGGCCACTTTGGCCGCCCGTTCTGTCGAAGGAACCTCAAACACCAGCATTGAATCAGTGCCGCCGCGGCTGGCCAAATAATTCAGGGATTCTTTGACCTTGGCCGTGTCCAAAGTGTACATATTAATGTTCTGGCCGAATATCGAACGGTCCGCTGTCCCTTGTGCCGCAGCCGCTCCAAGCAGATAACCGCTTTGGCCGAAGTTATTCGCCGGCAGCGCGGTCAAGTAATCCGGCTGCTGCGTTGTCGAACCGGAGGATCCGGCATTCGTAGTATTCTGCACGGGCATGCTGCTGTATGCCTTCGTTGCATTGCCGGCAGTATCATAAATCTGAGAAGCCCCAGGCATATAAGACAGGGTCACGGTCTGACCGGACGCAACGGGGCTGGCCAACTTGAGCGTCACCGTACTTCCGTTGACGCTGGCCGATTGAACGCTCCGCGCCGCATTATTTACGCTGACGTAAAACTGGCTGGCCGGAAAAGAGCTTACCGATCTTAACGATGTATTATAGACCACTGAAATCGTATCGTTTGCAACCGTAGCCGAGCGAATGCCGTCCACGACAACTTTGTAATTTACAGGCTCAAGATTGATATAGCCCGCCAAGTTTCCGTTTAGATCGGCGATCCCCCCTGAAGCGGATACGTACGAGAGAGTCACGTCCTGACCGCTCGTAAAAGAGGTGGCCAGCGTAAGCGTAACTTGGTTCGAAGCGATCTCCACATTCGTCACGTAATCCGGTAAATTGTTCACCAGCACGGAGAACTGGCTTTTCATCGGGATGCTGGTCGTTTTTAACGCTTCGTCGTAAGTCATTATGATTTTGGTCCCGGAGCCTTCGGCTCCTTCGAATTTCGGAGGTCTGGTATCGCTTGAGTTACGGACAAAATAATCCGAGAATCCGGGGATATCCTGCCCGCGCGTATCCTCCAGCGGATAGGAACCCGGGGAATAAGATACCTTCACGCTTTCCCCGTTGGATACCGAACTGGACAAATAAAGATAAACCGTACTTCCGCTTTGCGAAATGCTGTTGATTCCTTTGGAATAACCATCAGCCGTCACAGAGAATTGCTGATAGGCGTAAGTCGATACACTTTTCAGCGAATCGCTGAAAGTTAAATAAAGCGTACTGCCGGAGACATACCCGTCCTTCGGCTTAGGTAAAACAGAATCAATACTGTTCGTTACGTCTTTTCCCGAAAAAGAAGCTGCCTGATTCTTGTTCAAATCCTGGATGGGTCTGATACTGCCGCCTGTATAGCCGACCGTAATCTTTTGCCCCACCGCAACTCCGGTTTCGAGCGTTACATATACGCTTTCTGCAGAAACAGAGACAGAGCTTATACGGCGCGACTCTCCGTTTACGGTTACCGCGAAACTTGACGTCAGCAAACTAATGGTGGAATCCAGCGTTTCATTATACTGCAAGCGGATTACCGAGTTGCTGCTCATGGTAGCGCTTTGGAGAACCGGAGCGGTTTTGTCCGTGGTTCCGGTCTGGAAAGCCCAGGTGCCGGTGCCGGAAAATCCAGCGTAAGCGGCCCCCGTTGCCAAATCCGAAATTGCCCCGCTGTCAATAGTTACGTAATAGGTGGAGTTCTCTTGAAAGTTAATGGAAGGATCAATTATCAGTTGTTTATTGTTGGACGTCAGTACACCTATCCCGGATCTAATCGGACTTGCTGTTCCTTGCTTATACAATTTGATGCCAGCGGCGTCGTTCATTTTAATGCTGCGGTTAAATGTCGCAATTAACCCAAATGGCACTGCCACCTGAACGTTCGTGCTGTTATTGGCCGGCGAGAATGTTATCGGTGCCAAAGTCGTCGTTCCCGAAGATGCGGTCGTGAAGGTCCAAGCGGTGCTCGGAGCCGGAGCGGGGTTACCGTCGCTGTCCTCAAAAGCTCCCGCCGGCACCACAATGGTGTAGTTCGTATTCGCAGCTAAAGCCGTTGCGGGTGTAATGGTAATCGTTTTCGAGTCGCCGCCCGTGACCTTCGGGGAAGTAACGTCGATATTTTCCACAACCTGAGAGCCGGTCTTTAAAACAATGTTCCCGCTGGCCGGATACACATTCCGGTCATAGGTAATCTGCAAAGGTGCGGTTGGACTCACTCCTGTAGATAACGGGGACACCTGCAAAGTTCTGACAGGGGCTCCCTTGACCGAAAACACCCATTTATTCGCATTGGTTATTCCTGCAAACGGAGTCCAATCGCTATCTTTAAATGCCGTGCTGTCGATCAGCACGTAATAACGATCCCCCGCCGATAAACTCATAGCTTTAAACTCGACTGTAGTCGGAGTCGGAAAAGTAGCCGAGGACGCTGGGATGGTCTCTATCGTTCTATTGTCCGAAACCCGGTTAATGACAATGTTTCCCGTTCCCGGAACAACCGGTTCGCTAAACTCGGCGTCAAGCGTCAGCGAATTGTCGGCCGTGTTCAACAACACGGTCTGGTTGTTCGGCGTCCATGTATTGAGCAATGGCGCCGTATTCCCGGCTGACAACGTAGTGAAGGTCCACTGCATGGCCGGCAGCGCAACGCTCCCATCCGTTTCAACAAAAGTTCCTGCAGGTATCGTCACCTGATAGGTAACGCCGTTATTCAGCGGTCTGCTGGGCGTCAGAGTAATCTCCTGGTATTCCTGAACCACGCCTTGCGGGGGCGCTAAATTAATGGTGTCAAAAACGGCGTTCGCATCCGTATCCGTAATGACGACCGAACTCGTCGTTAATTGTACCTTTTTGGCAAAGTCGATATGGATTGCGGTATTCACCGGTACTCCACGATCCCCGTTTCCCGGGCTAACCGTCGACGTACCTATCGGCGAAGAAGTTACCGCCGCAACCGCGGACATGGCAATTGGACTTTGCCCGCCTCCTGCTGGGGCCGCCCCCGCCATAGCTCCGCCGAACAGGTTAACCGCCAACATGACAGCTAATCCTATCGAAATGTTCTTTTTCATGAATGAAATCGTCCCCTTCCCGGAAAAATACAATATATCATTTCAGCCCTAGGGCAATTTATGGACATACCTATATTTATTAACGGCATAAATCGCTTCCAAGTTTAGAATGAAATTTCATGTACAAAAAAAGATGCCTCTTCTTTACGAAAAGGCATCCTTTATCGCTTTAGTTAAATCCGCTTACAGGCCGGCTTGGGCTTTCAAAATTTCGGCCTTGTCCACGCGCTCCCAAGGCAAATCGATGTCCGTGCGGCCGAAATGGCCGTAGGCAGCGGTTTGGCGGTAGATTGGACGACGAAGGTCTAGCATACGGATGATGCCTGCCGGACGAAGGTCGAAATTCTTGCGAACAAGTTCAACCAGCTTTTCTTCGGAAATGCGGCCTGTTCCGTAGGTGTCTACGTTGATGGAAACCGGATTAGCCACCCCTATGGCGTAGGCCAACTGGATTTCCACTTTGTCGGCGAGACCGGCAGCTATGAGATTTTTTGCTACATAACGAGCCGCATACGCCGCGGAACGGTCAACCTTCGTCGGATCCTTTCCGGAGAAAGCGCCGCCGCCATGGCGTGCATACCCGCCGTAAGTATCGACGATAATTTTGCGGCCGGTAAGTCCCGCATCCCCTTGAGGTCCACCGATAACGAATCGTCCTGTAGGATTAATATAATATTTCGTTGCTTCGTCAAGCAGTTCCGCCGGAACGACCGGTAGAATGACCTGCTCCTTGATATCCTTCTGGATTTGCTCCAGCGTAATTTCCTCGGCGTGCTGCGTGGATACGACGATCGTATCGACGCGGCTCGGCTTGCCGTCTACATATTCAATCGTCACCTGGGTTTTGCCGTCGGGACGAAGATATTCCAAAGATCCGTCTTTTCGCACTTCGGAAAGGCGGCGGGCAATGCGGTGAGACAAAGCGATCGGAAGCGGCATGAGCTCAGGTGTCTCGTTAGTCGCAAACCCGAACATCAGCCCTTGGTCGCCGGCGCCGATATTTTCCGTTTCTTTATCGACTTGCGCCGGATCACGATTCTCCAGAGCGGCGTTGACGCCTTGAGCGATATCAGCCGACTGCTCGTTGAGCGAGGTCAGCACGGCACAGGTATTGTAATCGAAACCGTATTTGGCACGGGTATAGCCGATCTCTTTTACCGTCTTGCGTACGATAGCCGGAATATCGACATATTCCGATTTCGTGCTGATCTCACCGATGACTAACACAAGTCCGGTGGCCACCGATACTTCGCAGGCTACGCGGGCATAAGGATCATTCGCCAGAAAAGCGTCAAGAACCGCATCGGAGATTTGGTCGCAAATTTTATCCGGGTGTCCCTCGGTTACGGACTCGGAAGTAAATAAATGTCGCCCTTGGATGGACATAAAATTCAACCTCCCCTTATGGATAGTATGGCGGATGCCGTCGTATCCAATACTATTAAGTACCCCACCAGCGTGGGCATATGAGGACAGAGGAGCCAAACAAGCCCAATATCAAAAAATGAACCTTTCCCAGAGCGGAAAAGGTTTGATTTGACAATCCTCAAAGAAATATTATCGTATTTAGCAACTTGTGTCAAAATAATTCCTGATTTTGCCCATATTTTTTATAGGATAAAATGGCGCTCCGCTTGCGCGACCAAACGTTTGGTGATCTCTCCGCCAACCGAGCCGTTTTCACGGGAAGTCAAATGGCCCCAGCTTCCGCCATAACTTCCGCCGCCCATAGCTCCGAGCTCTCCGGCAAACTCCGTATCTGCCGAACCAAAGGCTCCCGACGCACCGACCGGCAACCCAAACTCAGCGGCGATTTCATATTTCCACTGATTGAGCACCTCGCGGCTTTCCGGAACGATTTTACGATTACTTCTTGCCATGATTTCTGCACCTCCTGAAGAAATTATGCTTCAGGAATAGTATGTATCCGACGCTCTCGGCTACACGTATGAAAGATTGTTACTTTTGGCAAAATCATGCCCGTTTGCACATTAGAGGTTATTTCTTAAACTGATAACCGCCTCGCACCATCACCGTGAGGTTATGCGTATCCCCATCCTGCACTTGAATCCCCCGGCCTTCCCGCGGAAAAGAAAGCAGGTGGTTATTGGCCACAGCCCCACCATTCTTGATATCGACGCCATCGGTCAGATCGGCAACCCCGCTCTGATCCTCGCTATAGATGGCCGCCTTCCCCGAGCGCACGATAAACTCCGCTCCGGCGGAAGCCATCAGCACTTTGCCAGGATTTACTTCAACGATTTGAATTCCATCGGATGCGCTACCGCTTGATCCGCCATTTGACGGAGATGTAGGTTCAGTTGGAGTAGTTGGACTCTGCGAGCCAGCACCCAAAGCCTGTTTAATCGCCTGATCCACATAACTCTTCGTCACGACCGGATCGTCCGCCGTCCCCGGCTGATTCGCCACTCCAGCCCCTTCCACGTGCAGGTTCAACAACGATCCCGCCAAAATCCCGCCGCCAATGACCACCGCCGCGGCGGTAATTTTCCATCCTGTCTTCATCATGTGCCTCCTCTATGACTCTCGTATAAGTTTATGATAGAGGTTTTAATAGAGTGAAACAAGCCCAAATCCGGATGGATTTGGGCTTGTTGGAATTTCTGTTATCTAATTGAGGCCGAAGTGTAATAGTATGCTTGCGAACCTAATTTAATTTTTTGACCCTGGAATTCGTCATACACGTTTAACTGGAAGCTTCCGGATTCTCTGTCTTCAAATACGGAATCGTCAAACCCAAAGCTTGCACTGCCTCCGTTCGTTATTTTTAGATCGGTTTCCGGCGCGAATTCTTTCTCAAATGTTCTGCCTGAGGAATCTACAAGTTCAAATAAATATTTATGCCCGAACTCTCCAATCGAGTAATCCATATTCCGCGTTTGATTGTAATCAAATACTACATTGACGGAGGAGGACCCGCTCAAGGTTGCCCGCACATTTTTCACAGTCAAAGTGTAAGGGAACAAGCTCAAATTTGTAAGATTGCCGTTAATAGTTGGAGTGCTCACCCCAAGTTCTAGAGCAGCAGCATTGACATAACCATTAGCTTCTCCTTTAAGCGGTGTGAGCTTGTTATCCGTTATTCCCTCGCCAACAACCAGCTTCATATCGGTAGTGGAGATATTCTTCGGAATTTTAGCCCACAAGGCGACAACGCTCTCCTCTTCAGGTCCGGCCGAAGTGTCAATTTGACTAACGGTGGCTTTGTAGGTTTGTCCGCCCGATCCTTGGAAGGCTCCTGTAAGCTGTGATAAATCAATCTGATGATCTTCCATATTCTTCGCTTCCAGTTCTGTGTACACCAAATCCGACGACGTTCCACTATATACGAAAGAACGTAATACTTTGAGTTCCTGCTTTCGTCCAGCCGTATCAAGACTGTACGTAGAGCCTGCGGAAATCGTCGGTAGTTCAGGAAGCGCTCCGGCATTCCCAAATTGAACCCAATCAGATGAAGCGGTATCGCTCAGTTTTTCAAGAAGCGATATTTGCAGTTGACTGAAATCGAGATAACTTGGCACTTTGGCTATAACATACACATCAGTCGCCATATTCGGACCAAGCAAATTCACGCTTTGTGTTGATACCAGTTTGGTATCGGTGGTTAGTTTTGCACTGTCTACTTTAAGTTCACCGCTAAGATTAGGAAGTAGCACTGTTTTATTTCCAGTGTTATTAATCGTAAGCTTGGCGGATACCAAATCGCCGTCACTCCAAGGCAATCTTTGCAGAGAAGACAATTCGACCCCAAGGATACCGTTAGCGGTTTGAACAAATTGCTTCTGCCCGATCATATTTTGCAAAGGCTGAGCATCCGGAAGGGCAAAAATGCCAACAGGATAACTAAAAGGATCTTTTGAATCGGCGGCCGCAGGGAGATTCATGAATAATTGAGGCTTTACAGTGCTAACATTAGCTGGGACAGTCACACTTAAATTCAAGGTTCTTTCCTC
This sequence comes from Paenibacillus terrisolis, assembly GCF_056171975.1. Taxonomy (NCBI): domain Bacteria; kingdom Bacillati; phylum Bacillota; class Bacilli; order Caryophanales; family Paenibacillaceae; genus Paenibacillus; species Paenibacillus terrisolis. The sequence goes on from NZ_JBKFGG010000028.1 coordinate 14,892, forward strand.
AAGCGGCTGCAGAGTTAAGTTATCCGTGGCTTGCGTTGAGATCGGAAGTCGATAACCATCTGAAGTCTGAATTTCAAATTGATATTTTGGAATCGTTACCACGGTTCCCGTAGTATTGCGCAAGTTCAAACGCACCATTAAATCATGCTCATCAAAGCTTTGCAGCATATTCATTCCAGATACCTTTACAGCGATCTTTCCGCTGCCAAGCACAATAAATTTCTCTATATTAGATTGGATGGCAAGAGAAGTATTGGATGCACTCGGCAGCATCATTGTGGCAATCGGCAGACTTAACTTGGAGGCTTCATCATCTTGCACTAATTGTAGTTCCATATTCGTGAGATTAATGTTCTTAGGAATAGAAGCCATCAAATTCAAAGTCTTATTATCTTGCGGTTGAATTTTATATTCCGCGCTTGTCGGATCGGCAGACATCGGATAGCTGGCTCCACTTGAAGTCTTGATCACAAATTTCACTTTAGGGTCTTCAAAAATGTTATAACCGATATTTTGCAGATTCAAGCCAACACTTACATACTTGTAATCCCCTGAAATGTAAGCTGCAACTTGATCCACTTTCGCTTTTACAGGTGTATTAAAGATTTGTAGTGTTTTTGACTGACTGGATGGAGTCGAAGTTATATATGTAGCAGGCACCTTAAACTGGCCCTTCAAGCTTTCATAATTAGACTGACTAAAATCCCATTTTATGACTTGAAAAATCAAATTGCTGGGCTTAGCGTTTTTCCCAACTTTAGCAACATAAGTAAGTGTAGTGGATGAACCGGCTGATAAACTTTTCTTGTCTTTGTCCTTGGTCATTAACGAAGTACTATAGATGGTTCCACTAGTTGTCTTCACTTTAGACCAATAGTCCATCAAGTCCAGTGATTTACTGTCGCCATTCGTAATCGTCAATGTATAAGTAAGTATACTCTCTTGATCCTGGGTTAGAATATTGACATCGGTTAAGCGAACGGAACTCTTGGCTGTTATTTTGACTGGATTTAAGTTGGCTAGGGTATGGACAACAGGTTGCGTTTGTTTTGTAGGTGTTTTCGTTGTCTTAGTAGTTGTGGTGCTTGTACTCGCTGCCAATGCCCCTTGTGCGCTCGACAGCAGCAATGTCACACCCAAGGCCGCTGCGGTAACTGGTATCTTTCTCAATTGATTTCCTCCCATGCAGAAAGTTCTTATAAAGATATAACGTATGCCACAAAAAAATGTTTCGATTAGTGAATATATTGTAATCTGTAACAACTATTATTTTAAGATCAACTAACTTTAGCATGGGAAACTGAAAATAGGCTGAAATGGTCGAACTTGTTCTTCAAGAAAAAGACCCTTTTAGATTTTATCTAAAAGGGTCTTTCAAAATTGCTACTTAATTGTTACTTATTACAGAATATCAGCAGCAACCAATTGTGTTTCGAAGTAACCTACTACTGCACCAGTAAGGTCATTAACTTCATACACATGAACATATTGACCAACTACTGCAGGAAGATCAGAAGCAGAAACATATGCTACTGCACTAGAAGGAGCAGTTGTACCAGCATTTGCAGTAACAGCAGCACTGGAAAGGAATACTTTCAACGAGTTACCAGTTGCAGGTGCATAAGTAACTTTAGTAGTGCCTGACAATGTACCAGGGGCAACAGCAGCTCCTGTAAGTGCAGGCGCTGCAGTATAGGTAGCAACATCAACGAGAGCTCCTCCTACACTGAAATCAGCTGCTGCGTTAAGCCCAGCAGAAGTATCAGTTACAACAGATGCATCTCCATTACCTTTAAGAGTTACGGTAACAACATCAGTATCGCTGAGTGCTACGTCTGTTGTAAATTGAACTTCCAAGAGATCATTATTATCAGCAATTACTACCGGTCCAGTTACATTAATTGTTCGTGCTCCGTCAATCTTCACTGTAACGTTTCCAGTGCCGTTAAGTGAGCTGATATTTTCGGAGAATCTCACGCTAGCTTTGTAAGTGGTGCCCGAAAGAAAAGCAACATCCATTACTTTAGCAGGAGCAGTAGAAGTAGCTGCAGTATAATCCACTTGTTTTGGAGCAATCTTATCAACAACTGCAGTTGCAGGAAGAACATCTACTTTTACACCAAACGCATCTTGAGTCGTTGTATTAGTATTATTTACTCCAGTAGCAAATTGGAACACTGTACCAGCACTTTCAGGATTTGCAGGAATTGCCCCATTAGGGAATGTGAAGGTAACGAGAGTATTGCCACCGCTGTAAGAGTAGGACTTAACAGACGATGCCACGATTTCAGCAGCTGCGCCAGTTTTAACTGCGAAGTCACCAGCATTAAAGCTGTTCAAAGTGCCCTCGAATTTAACAGTCAACTCATTGTTAGCAGTTGCTTTGACTTCACCGGTAGCAACACTAATGACATTGGAAGATACAGCGTTTCTGTCTCCAACGTAGCCAGTGCTCGCATATCCGAAGTGACCATCAGCATCTGCAATCAAACTTACACGAAGGTTAAGCGTACCTGTGGTGTATTTGTTAACTGTAGCTTGAGGAATAGTAATACGCACTGTGTTCGTGGATACTGCATCAACATAAGCACTTGTTGGAAGTGCTTCATAAGATCCACCATTCATAGCAATATTAAATTTAGCCTTTTCAAGTGCGCTACCATTGCCCTCTATTGCAAAATCCTTAGTGAAGGTTGCATAGACATACACATCTTCTTTACCTTGATAAGCAGCATCCTTTTCAACCCAAACCTTTTTCAATTCAGGTGCAGCTGTATCTTGAATCTTCAGAGAAGCACTGTAAGGAAGAATTGTATTTGGAACATATGCAGTATCTTTAACACCTGCAACGTCTAATGTGTAGTCACCCGAATCCAGAACACCTGCCAATTTAATCACATATTTCTTAGCAGTAAGAGAAGTAATCGTTTGGATTGGATGTCCATTAGCGTCTGTACCTTTACCAACTACCACTTTACCGTCTTTATCACGAAGAGTGTAGTTAGCTTTATCAGTACCATTTGCTACATCCTCACTATAAGTAACAGTAAGTTCATGATTTCCTCCAACAATATCACTAGTTACGCTAGTAACTGTAGGACGTTCAGAATCTGGGGTCGGAGTAACCTTAACTTCGCGAGTTGCAGCATTACCACTGTAGTCAGTTACGCCTTCCAATACGATGTTGTTCTCACTGTAAGTCAGTGGATCAGCAAAAGTAAGGGTAACTTTTTTGTCGGAACGAACAACAGAAGTTGCAGCTTTTGCAGCAATGCCATTATAAGCTTTGCTTACGGATTTAATTGGTTCGTTAAATTCAATTTCAACAACTTTAAAGTCATTGGATTTAGCCGAAACAACTTCTGGAGCTGCAGTATCTTCTGCAACAGTAAAGTCATGATCTACAGGCAATACTTTCAGGTCGGAGAAATCTCTAACTCCGCTGATTGTCAACTTATGAGCCCCTGCAGTTAACGTAGTTGATACAATCACTGTTTTTGGAGATTGATATTCTACAACACCTGCAATTGCTTTGCCATCAATTTTGTAATTAACAGTAGAAAGAGCAGTTGCTTTGTCAACCGGTTCAGTGAAGGTTACTTTAAAAGCGCTTGTACCCAATCCAACCAATTCTTTCACATCAGGAGTCGTAACATCTACCGGTGTGAATTTAATATCCTGGCTGAAAGTTTTAGTTTTCAAAGAGCTCTTAACTCCACTAACAGTCAATTTAGCTTCTTTTTGATTTTGCAAGCTGTTGGCACCAAAATTATCGCCATCCAGCAACAATGTTACGGATTTACCGTCTTCAGACAAAGTTGCGGATTTGATTGTTTTACTAACATTATAGTTACCTACAGTCTCAGCGGAAGCTTCATCCACAGTACCGTCAAAAGTAACTACAACTTCTTTAAGATTGCTAGCAGTAACGCTATCGATCTTAGTTGCTTCAGTTACAGTCCAGGTAACAGTGTACTTCAGAACTTTACCGTCTTCAGTTTTGTACTCGAGGTCAGTTGCTTTGTTAGCTTCCAACGGAGTAGTCAGAACTACATCAACAGTAGTGTCATCGGACAAAGTCAGTTTAACGTGAGTTGCGTCCGAAGCTTCTGCTTTAACTACTTTGAAAGCAGCTTCTTGGTAAACTGCATAAGCAGCAACGATTGCTTGGGAGCGAGTTGCAGCTGCTTGGTAGTTGATACCGTCTGGGATCAGACCAGCTTGAACTGCTGCTGCCACATAACCTTTAGCCCATGCGCTTGCAGTGTTGGTAGCGTCTGTAGGAACATCCAGTTTCAGAGCAGTTACGACTACTTTAGCCAATTCTTGAACCGTTACGTTGCCGTTAACGTCGAAGATTTTCTTGGTAGCGTCTTTACCATTGAGCAGGCCAGCTTGAGTAGCTGCTTCAATGTAAGTACGAGCCCAGCTAGTTGCATATCCTTTATCATTGTAGGAAGTAGCGTCTACTGGTTCAAGTTTCAGGGAGTTGACGATGATTTTCGCCAATTCGCCGCGAGTAAGAGTTTTTTCCAGGTGGGACAAGCCGTCTGGAAGACCAGTTACTACGCCTGCATCTTTCAATGCGTTGAATTGTTGTTCTGGCGTCAATGTTTGAGCGTCTGCGCCGAAGGCTACAGAAGCAAACATGGAGAATGCCATTGCTGTAGACAAAGCTACGGATAAAATTTTCTTCATAACCTTTTTTTCTCCTCCTTGATTAACTATCATATGAGAGTTTTCTTTAAATGAATAGCTCGTGTTACTCATTAGCCATTGCACCCCCTTTCCAGAGCCTGAGCGGTTTCCTATAAATTAGGTCTGCAACAATGTCGCAGAAACTTGTAAACAGATACATGAGATAGAACGTAGAAATAGACTAGTTTCCTAATCCTACCTAAACATTATACAATGGGTCCCTAGAGCCGTAAAGCTAATTTTTCTAATAGATAGACAAGTTTCCCTATGAGGAACATGCTGCCATGTCTAATTTGGTCACCATTGTCAATGCTCTACATCTTAAACGCAGGAGTTTCTAAAAAGTTGCGGGGTTTCGAAAAAAAATTGCGAGATTGTAACCTTTGGCAAGGTTCCCCTCTATTACGCCTTTTTAACTTCCCTCCCTCCTGACGGAAATTAGTATATCATGCCGAAATATGTCAGTCATTAAGCAACTTTTGCCAGAATGCCCAGAATGGCCTAACTTAAATCTATGTATGTGAACGGCAAATAAGACGTCCAATTTGGACGTCTTATTGAATAATGTCCAACTAACCATTGCCGTATTTTAACGAACTCTCAAGGCTAATTGGATAATCCGATTGCGCATTTGCGGATCGGTATTTAGTTTTAAGTACATGTCGTCAATCGCTTGCTTATTGTCTTTGTAGCTCTTCTCATGCTTCATCGTATTATGAGACCATTCAATCAATTCATTTTCGGCTGCGCGCAAATCGTTAAAGGCATCGTGAAAGCCAGTCTCAACAACAAGACCTTCCATCACCTCTTGAGTTATCTCCTGCAGCTTCGCCGTTTCTTCAATTTTCTTCTCCAATACCTTGGATCTATCCTCAAATTTTCTCTTGGCTCGTGTATAACCCAGTTGTGGTCTAGATAGGATCGGTTTCATCTGTTCAATTTCACCCTTTAACATGAATGTCTTTTACTTTGCTTATTGTAACGTAAACTTTGGCAAATTACAAAATGATGTAATTGGAAAAAAGAAGCGGCCAAAGATGAACTTTGGCCGCTTCGCCTTGCAAGATCACTTAGCTAAGGTTTTTAGGGAACAGGTTCGTGCTCTTCTTCAACAGCTCAACCGCGATCTTCCCAGCTTCCGCTCGAGTCATCGGACTCTTCGGGTTGAAGTTGTTGGAAGCCTTCTTCTGACCCGGTATCGTTACAGGGACGCCGCTCATGATCTTGGCGCTGTATACGGCTTGAACCGCCGGACGAGCGTAAATATCGATTTGCGACGAGTCCAGGAAGTTCTTGGCCAGGGTCGACGCAAGCTTGGTGTCGTTTAGAGCCATTTTCAATTTAAGAGCCCTGGCGATCATCAGCGCGGCCTGTTCGCGGGTCAGACTCTCATCCACCCCGAAATAACCGTCGCCGAGACCGGTAATGATCCCTGCTCTTGCCGCCGTCTCGATGTACTCGTAGGACCATGTATTGGTCTTGGCGCCCGGACCAACTTCGAAGAACGTCTGATTATCATCATAGTTCAACGGAAGATTAAGACCTTTTACGAGCAGCGTTGCAAATTCACCGCGTTTTATCGGATCGTCCGTACCGAACGAATCGGAACGAAGGCCATTGTTCATCATGATGCCTTTGGCATAGAGGGCATTCAGAATTTCGCGGGCCCAGGAATGTTGCGTGATATCTCTGAAGCTGTTTTTCAGCTTCATAACTTTGTAGTATCCGAATTTGTCGAACGGCACCGTAATGGTATGGTTTTTAGTGTTCACTTCGCCGCCGATGTTCTCCCATTCGCCGCCTTCGGTAAGACGAAACACGGTCAGATTAATTCCCGCGGCGTCGACGACGTTCGGATCGAACGCGAGCGTCAAAGTGCCGCGGGCCGATGGTACCAATCTACGGGTAGGGTCGATTCCCATGAAGCTCACCGGCTGGTTGCTGTCTTTGGACGGGAACGAATACCAGGATGAATAAGGAGGCAGCCCGTTCGTTGCCGGAGAGTTGCCCAATTCTCCAATACCTCCGCTGATCCAGTAGACATCGGAAACTCTCGTAAAGTTGTAGGTATTGGCATCCATCGTAAACAGAGTAACCTCATAGTCGGGCTTCCCGATTTCACGATAACCGCTGTCTTCGCCGCTCAGCGGGTCGAAGATGATGTTTCCGTAATCGTTCCTTCTCTCTACGACGCCATCCGTAGGGTCAGCGATCCCAAACAGCAATTTATTGTCCGGATAGAATTTGACTACCGAGTTCTTGGGAACGATGGCATTCTGCAATACCGTTCCTTTCGGGAAAGACAACTCAAGCTGTTTGTTGAAGATGCTATACTTATTACTTACTTTTTCCGCCATGAACTGAGAATCGATCGCTACAGTACTGGCGTAATACACGCGGATCTCGGTGTTCGATTTGACGCCGTTACGGTCGATTTGAATTTTAATGGTGTTCCAGGAGTCTTTCTTTAGACCAACATAATCATAAATGAATCGGCTTGGCAGATCAGCCGGCAAGTCCGTTCGCTTGGTCGCCAACTCTTTGCCGATCGTCACCGCAGTGGCTCCCTCAGCCTCGATGTCAAAACGCACAAAGTTGCGGTTAACAATAATGTCTCCCTCAACGGTCGGCTGCGGAGCGATGATACGGAATGCAGATACTTCGCGCTTTACTTCCAGCTTCTGGCTGGTCCGGGATCCCGTGCGGTTGATCAGATCCAGGTTGTAGATATGGCTCATTGAAACCGCGCTGTCGAATTTGATATCGCGGATCCGGAGGATAAAATTGTCTTGCGTCCCCGCAAAGTCGTATACCAGAGTGCCTTGCGCGGCTCCTACTTTATAGTTGTTCGTTGCCGAAGCATCGATATCCGTACTGAAGAATAACTCGGTTCCCCGATAAAGTTCGAGTCTCTCGGCACCGCCGCCGTGAAGCACGAGGTCGTAACTGCTTCTTCCCGTTACGAAACCGTCATCGGTCGGTGTAAAGTCCGTGGGTTGCTCAAAGATTTTATCAAGATTGTTGTTGGCCATGTCCTCCAGGAATACGGTTCGTTCTGAAGGATCGGTCGGGGCTCCTACCGGTATGAACTTTTCGATTGTCGACTTGTTCTTGTCGATGATGAAGAAACGAATTGTCTCGGTGACGACGGTTGGGTTCGTTCCCGAAGTTTTCCCTGTCAGGACGATCGTATTCTGGCCGAAATAAAGCGGGCCTTTATTAGACACGTCTAATGCCAAGGTGAATTTTCCCGTTGTTGGTGTCAGCCAACCTCCTTGATTTCCCGGGTTCAGTTCAAGACCGTTTACCGTAACCTGGTTTTGGAAGTTAAAAGCAACCCCATCAGTATTCCCAAAACCGGAATATTGCCCTGTCACAGTGATCGTGGTCGTCGCGGCTGAGGCCGAATCGATTTCGATCGTTTGCCCGTCAAGCAAATTGTCGACATGGATATTGCTTCTTGATACATAGGCGATATTGCCATTGTAGTATGCGGTGGAACCGTCAAAGTTAAAGCGAACCTGCTGCGTACCGCTTGAGAAATCGCTGATTTGGTATACTGCCTGGTTCGTCAAACCGGTCGGTTGCGCAGCATATGCAATGTTGATAGCTTTGGTGCTGAGCGGAAGATAAGTTCCCTCCAACAGCGGTGTAGCTCCTACAGCTTCCTCACCCTCGACCAAAATATAGAATGTGGACGAACTGACCTGAGGAATATTCACTTGAGAATTGCTAAGCAGTTTCTTCGTTGCCAAATTGTATTTAGCCGGGTCACCGTCGTAGTTTTCCAGTAAGTAAATATTCTTGATAACCTTCTGGTTCGGCAAATATTTAAAAGTCGTTCTCTTGCTTGCAGTATATTGCGTAGTCAGATCATTGCCGTATTTCACGGTAACTTCAATGGTTTGCACACCGTCGGGTCCAAACGTGAAATTGTCCGTGGTATCGAATGTGACCAATCGGTAAGCCGGGGTGATGCCGTCGGCCCCCGGTATAACCAATTCCTCCGATACATTCGTCGTCAGATTGACCGGAGCTGCCCCGTTGACCGAGATGCTGATCGGATTAGTCGTTGCCGCAAAAGCATCGGACTTATACGGAAGCAGTACCTGTCCGGTTAATGCCGCTTCCCCAGGTGTTTTGGAGACTGTTGGCTCTTGCGTGGTAAGAACATCGATCGGATCCGTATATCCGCTGTGCTTCAAATTCAACGAGACGAACGGCTGGTTCGCGTCGAAGAAGTAAACCATTCGTGTGGCCGTAACCGTGCTTGTCTCATTTTTGACTTCGATTTTCAACGTGTTAAGACCCGGAGACAGGTTCAAGTAACTGGAGAAGAAGTCGCCCGTATCGAGCAAAGTCCCCAATTGGCCTTGATCATCTCCGACGGCTACGCTGATTTGAGTCGCATTGTCCGCTTTCCCTTTGATCATGATCCGGTTTGTGGACACAACGGCTCTTGCATCCTCATTCAGATTGACGGCATTACCGCCCGCCCCGTAAACCTGAGCACTGATCAGGGTTGGGACCCGATCATACAAGACATAAAACGTGTCTGAACGCTTATTGTTCCCCTGGCTGCCCGCGAACGTCAGCTTGTTGTAACCCGGGAACAATTTCAGGTTCACCGAAAACCGGCTGTTGCCGTTATCCGTGAGTTTACTCGTTGCGATGTTGGTGCCGTTGGGAATCCATCCGGTTGGGGATGAATTCAACTGCTGGACAGTTACCTCCAGATTGGTACTGACCTGATTATAAATCCCTTCCACCAGAAAATTGGCGCTTGTCGAAACTTGAACGTTCGCCCTGCTTAGTTCGGTATCGGCTACATTGCTCGCAGGGTCCAGAGACGTTGTGCTTTGCAGCTTCACGTCATCCGGAATAAAATAGGTCGGCGGCTGCCAATTGACCGGAGCAGCGCTGGCAGTCGATGCAAAACCCGCAGGAAACAGGGTTATGATCAAAGCGGTTAGCATCAACCATATAAAAGGTTTTTTAATGCGTTGCATGTCATGATTCTCTCCTTTATCGCTGAATTTGCCCAAAATGTCACTTACTTTTGTTATCGGTCGCCAAGGTACAAATTTTTAGAAAAATCACGAAATTGAGCCTAACTAAGTTGAGCAAAATATGGAAATCCTGTATGTTTTGTTATTAAATTGGTTGGATCGAATCCGTACAACTTGTCATGTTTGCATTCACAAGAAAACAAAAACAACCTCCATTGAAGCGTCATGCAGACGTTCGCGAAGGTTGTCTCTTATACGGCTATAAGTTCAGTTAACGTGCGGAATATGAAATCGGATCATTTCGAGCCGCCTCGCTCCTCGCCGACTTTCATGCGCAGACGAGCGATAAAGTCGAGAACAGGCCGTTTGGTCTTGCCGATGAGGCCGATGACTTCGGCGCCGATCTGCAGGAAGAAGACCATGATGCAGATGACGACAAAGGTGACCCAGTTAGCGTTGTACAAGGCCGCAGACGACTGAATGATGGCAAGCACACCGAAGAAGGCGGCGATGCCGTAAATGATCAGCACGGTCTGGCGGTGGCTGAAGCCAAGCTCGCGCAGGCAGTGATGCAGATGACCTTTATCCGGCGAAAAAATCGGTTTCTTCTGCATCCAACGACGTACGATCGCGAACATGGTATCGGACAATGGCACGCCGATCAGAATGAGCGGCGTCAGGAACGACACGATGGCGACCTGCTTGAACCCGAGGAGGGACAGCAGCGCCAGGCAGAAGCCCAGGAACAACGCTCCGGAGTCGCCCATGAATATTTTGGCCGGGTGAAAGTTAAAGTAAAGGAATCCGAGAATGCTGCCCAGAAGCAGCAAGCACAATAAAGCAACGACGACGTTGCCCATCAAAAACGCCATGACGGTGATAGTTCCGATCGCAATGGCCGAAACGCCTGCAGCAAGTCCGTCCAATCCGTCGATCAGATTGATGGCGTTGGTCACACCGACGATCCACAGAATGGTGAACGGGATGGCGATCCAGTCTTCCACCGAGGCGTAGGAATGAAAAGGTATATTGGCAAACTCAATCCGAATATCAAAGCCGAACACGACTACACATGCCGTCGCGATTTGCACGAGAAACTTCAGCTTGGCCGACAAATCGAAGCGATCGTCCAAGGCGCCAAGCAGCACCGTCATGGTCCCGCCTACGAGGAATGCCTTGATGAAGTTAAGTTCGCGCAGCGTAAACGTGTGCGGAATAAACGGAAGAAGCAGGAATACGGCGATGATAAAAGATAGGAAAATGCCCAATCCACCGAGTCTTGGCATAATGCGTGTATGCACTTTGCGCGCATTTGGTACATCGACCGCGCCGACCTTGATTGCAAATTTCTTCACGAGCGGCGTCAATCCCAGAGCCAGTCCAAGCGAGACGATAAACCCGATGGTATAGATGATCCACATATTACATTTCGACCTCCAATTTTAGTGCCGGAATGAATTATACTCCGTTTGAAAAGAAACTCAAACCTCGCAAATCGGCAAAAATCCGCCGTTTCGCGCGAAATACCGCTGAATTAGCCCATTTTCGTAAGGTTTTCTTTCTCCCGCAGCACGCGCATTGCGAATTTCGGCAGCGCAAGCATTCTGCGAAAACGGGTAGGTTCCTTCAATAGCCGGTACAGCCATTCCACCCGAAGCTTGCGGAAGGCCATTGGGGCCCGTTTGGTGCGTCCGGAGATGACGTCGAAGCTTCCCCCGACGCCCATCATGACCGGAACGGCCAGGTCGTGTTTATATCGTGCGATCCAGGGCTCTTGAGTATCGGTGCCGCGGGCGACGAACAAAAGTTGCGGAGAGGCCGCTTTGATCTGTTCAATAACTTCCCGGTCCTGATCCGGTCCGAAGTAGCCGTCACGGTATCCGACAATTTCAACGCCCGGATACTGGAGCGTAAGCCGTCTTGCCGTTTCCTTGACCACTTCCGGGGCCGAGCCGAGCAAAAACACCTTCCAATGACGGCGTTCACCTTGCTTCATCAGCTCATGCAGCAGTTCGTAACCCGGAACTCGTTCGGCGACCGGATCGCCGCCTTTTTGCGCGGCCCAGACAAGGCCGGTGCCATCAGCAACAATCAGCTCGGCGGATTGCATCATCTTCTTGTAATCGGCACTTTCGATCGCCGCCATCATCATGATCGGATTGGCCGTAATGATATGATGTGGAGCTCCTGCTTCCATGATTTCGGTCAAATATTTGACCGTATCCTTCATGCCCCATTTGCAGACCGGCACGCCGAATACGGAAGCGGTCGGCACGGTTTTCGATATCGTCGCGTTCACCAAAAGTCACCCTTTACTCCGTAAGTATTCTACGATCTTCCGCGCGGGAATCCGCGCCTCGCGCTTCAGCTCGGCGATCTGCGCGGCGTGCGCTTTGCGCCAGGCCGCGCCTTCACTCAGGAGGCGTTCGCCCTCCGCCGCCAATATCCGAGGATCGAGCTCCTGCGCAGTCCCGATTGGCACGCTGCCGATCCGGGCCAGGAAGTGGTCGATCTTCGGATCGTACGAGACGCCGAGCAGCGGAACGCTTTGCGAGGCGGCGTAGATCAAGCTGTGCAGCCGCATCCCGACGAGGAGGCTGCACTCGCTCACCTCCCGCAGCATTTGCTGCGGGTGCTCGGTCTCCGGCGCAAGGCTGACGGCGCTCCCGTGTTCGGCCACGTTCCCCAGCCGGTCCATGACGAAGCGCGAAGCTTCGGCGTCACCGGGGGAATGGAACGGCAGAAAACGGATATGCACCGGCTTGCGCCGGCAAAGCGAAGCGAGGCCGTCGGCCAGCTTCGCAAGCTCGGTCCGCTCGGGGTTCCAGAAGCGGACCGACACGCCCACCACCGGCAAGGTTCCGGCCGCGCCGGTGCCACTAACGTCGGCAGCGCCATCCTCCGGCGCCGCCGAGGAAGCCTTGCCACCCGTGTTGGCATCCGCCGGCAGCGGTAAACCCATCACGGGATCGGGCACGACCTGCACGCTGTCGCGAAGCCCCATTTCCCGCAGCAGCGCCGCCGATTCCGCGTCACGCACGGAAATGTACTCGCAGCGGCGGAAAACGGAGGCAATAAACGGGCGGAACAGCTTCCTGTTTACCGGGCCGATGCCTTGGGCATAAACAAACGTGGGTTTGTTCAGCCATTGCGCCAGCTTGATCACGCCCAGATAATACGGGATCGACTTGAAGCCCGTCGCGTCCTGGAGCAGGCTTCCGCCGCCGCTGATCAAACCGTCGCTGTTCTTAATAGCCTTCCTTACCTCGGCCAGTTTCATCCGGTGAACCGCCTCGACGCCATACGTCCGAGTCGTCCATTCCGGATCAATCGACAGCACCACCGGTTTGATATCGATCCCCGAAGCGAAGCTTTCTTCCTCCAGCGCGTTCAGGATCGACTTCAGCACCGCCTCGTCTCCGCTGTTGCGAAATCCGTAGTACCCCGATAAAACTAAGGTTTGAGCAGTTGCGGCGACCATTTATCCCAGCACCTTTCAATGATATGCCACACCAGAACGGCCAGCAGACCAATTACGAGGCCAATTCCAAGACCCAAAAGTCCGCGGATCAGCGAAAGAACGGCCGGTGTATGGATATGTGCGAACGTGTCGACCATGGACAGCTGCCCCATGACCGCGACGATCATCGCGTAAAGCGCCCAACGGTAACGGAAAGCGGCAAACAAACCTACAAGGAACAGAGGGTGCGCCAGCAAAAACTCCTTGTTGCGCGGCCGCACGTGGAAGGTGTTCTCCAAGAACGAGCGGAAAGCGGCCTCACCCGGCAATTCCGTTCCCGCGTTCCCCGTGCGGGACAGGTAGTACAATCCAGCCACGCCGACCACGGCAATGGCAACGACCCAGAGCAGCGTAATCGGTGTTCTCATCCATCTGCGCAGCTCTTGCCACACCGATTTACCTTGATACAGGAAGACGTAAACGGCAATCAGCAAAATCGGCACGAAGTGCAGCAGGCTGACGCCGCGGAATTGATTCAGCACCAGACTGTACGTGATATTGTTCAGCAATGAAATGACAAAAGGTACGGCCGCCAGCGAGATCAGTGCGGTTTTCACATACAGTACAAGCGAATGTGTTAAACGTCGGCTGCCCGACATGTTCACATGGACATGCCGCACTTCCTTTACTTTGCGGATCGCAAATATTACGGAAATGGTTGGTGCGCTGATGGCCACAAACAAGGCAAGCGCCTGTTCGAGCAGCGTTGGTTTTAGCACGTACAAGCCGGCCGACCCGATTAGACCAAGTACGAAAACCGCCAGAGTCAACGAAGGCAGGAAGCAGGATACGAGCAAAGCGACAAAAGCTACACCGCCCAGCACAACAAAGGCCTTCGCATATTTTTGCCAGGAAGCGTCATGAATGGTGAACGCCTTTGCCGTTCCCAATTCAAATCCGTTGTTTTCGATGCGCTCTATGGCATTGCCCGGCGCTTGAAGCGTATTGATCAAATTATCGATCGGATTGGTAATCGCCGCTTTAGATAAATCCTTGGACGGAGAAGCATTCAGGTAGATCATTCGAATGTTCCGGTCCTTGGTTGCGAGTACAAAACGGTCGGCCAGCGTAGATGTGCTTTGAGTCGCTTCGGTATCCGACAGGGAATGAAGACGAACCACATTATAGCCGACCAAATAAGCCAGCTTGTTGAAGCCTTTTTGCGGCGCCTTCAAGCTCTCGATCGCGGCAATACCGATACCGTGCTTTTTCAAAGAATCCGCAAAGCCTTGCAGGCTGTTCTTCGCTTCGTTATCGTTAAAACCCTTTACGGCTTCGCCATCGAACAAAATCCGGGTCACGCCGTTCTGTTGATAGAAGTCGAGCTGCTTGTCCACCGCTTCCTGATCGTAAGGAATATTGTCGGACAAACGAGGCAAAATGTTAAAACCTTTGTCGCGCAGCATGGCAAACGCAATCGGATCCGGCTGCATCGGCTTCAGCACCGCCTCATCCATGCTCATGCCGAGGATCAAGCCGCCTTGATCTTTATACGTCCAAGGAGTTACCGAAACGCCGATCGCCTTGAACGCATCCTCAATGATTGGACGAAGCTGCTGTTCATTATCCGCGCTAGTAAATGCGACATACGTAAAATTCTCATAGCCGTTTAATACGGTCTGATTCATTTTCGCTACGTCCATCGAGCTGAACACCATGATTCGACGGGACTTTGTCAGTTCGTCAAGCGTGCTTTCAAACATCGCCATTGTGCCTATGCCGGCGTCTTTCAGACGGTCCAGCTGTTCATCCAGATAAGCCGCGGGATTCGCTTGATACGACGCAACTTCCAGCAAACCGCGATAATTGAAAACAAACTCTACTTTTTTTGCGGACGATTCCGTCTCTACGCGCTGATAAATCACGGGCACGGAAGCCACCAATCCGACAATCACCAAAACCCACAACCATTTGCGGGAAGCGTTATTCAATCGCTGCCAACTTCGAATCACAAATGTACCTCCTCAAGGTAAAAATACGCCTCAATCTTCATGCAGCCATGTAAAATCTTAATTAGCTGCATTTTCTACAGTTATAAAAGAATGCTTCTTAATTGCCGAGCGCTGCCGATACCGCTCCAGCCATAAGCCGGGCGGCATCGGCAGCTGCCGGGATGTTCCGGAGCATTTCCGGTATGAACCATATGTGTCGTTAGTTACTGAGCATCGACGCGCGCCAGCACTTCTTCCTGCATACTCGAAAGATGCGATTTGGCGTCTTCGTTCGAAGTGCCGCGAACCGCAAAGTAGAACTTGATCTTCGGCTCCGTGCCGGAAGGACGCAGGCAGAACCACGAACCGTCTTCCAAAAGGAACTTCAGCACGTTTTCCTTCGGCAGGCCGTCCAGACCTTGCGAGTAATCGAGCAATTGACTGACCGCCACGCCGCCTACTTGTTTCGGCGGATTGGTACGGAAATCTTCCATCAGCTTGCCGATCTTCTCCAGTCCGTCTTTTCCCTTAAGTGTACGGGAAGCCAGAGATTCGCGGTAATAGCCGAATTTCGCGTACAGTTCCTCAAGCACATCGATCAGCGATTTGCCTTGGCGCTTGTAGAATGCAGCCGCTTCGGCGATCAGCATGGAGGCAACGATGGCGTCTTTGTCGCGGGCATAATTACCGGCCAGATAACCATAGCTTTCCTCATAACCGAACAAATAAGTATGCTCGCCCGATTTTTCGAATTCGTTCATTTTTTCGCCGATGTATTTAAAGCCGGTCAGCGTATTGTATACCGTAGCGCCAAAATAGCGGGCGATCTCGGCACCCATCTCACTGGTGACGATTGTCTTCACGACAGCCCCGTTTTGCGGAAGCTTGCCGGTCTCCTGCAATTGGCTCAATACATAATAAACGAGAATCGCGCCCGATTGGTTGCCGGTCAGGATTTCATATTCACCTCTTGCGGACTTCACAACGGCTCCCATCCGATCGGCGTCCGGATCCGTACCGATCAGCAGGTCCGCGCCCACTTTCCGGCCTAGCTCGATCGCCAGGGTAAACGCTTCCCGTTCTTCCGGGTTCGGGGATTTGACCGTCGTAAAATTGCCGTCCGGCAATTCTTGCTCCTTCACGATGTGCACTTGAGTGAAGCCCAGCTTGTTCAGCACGCTGCGCACCGGCAGGTTGCCCGTGCCATGCAGCGGGGTATAAACTACCACGACATCCTTGGCCGCGCCGGAGGCCAAAAGCTCCGGATTAACGCTAGTGGCGGCAACCGTATTTGCAAATGCTTCATCATCCGCTTCACCAAGCCATACGAGCAAGCCTTTCGCTTCCGCTTCTTCGCGGGTAAGCCGCTTCACTTGAGCAAAAGAGGCCACGTTTTGAATGTTCGCAATCACTTTCTCCGCTTCATGAGGAACCAGTTGTCCCCCGGCCCTGTTGTAAACTTTATAGCCGTTATATTCAGGCGGATTGTGGCTCGCCGTAACGACGATCCCGCCGGTAGCTTTCAAATCGCGGACGGAAAAAGACAGCTGCGGTGTCGGGCGAAGCGAAGTAAAGAGCTTGGCTACAATGCCGTTGCCGGCCAGCACCAGTGCGGCTTCAAGCGCGAATTCCGGCGAGAAGCGGCGGCAGTCATGAGCGATAACCACGGAAGGAAGCCCTGTGCCGCTCTCGCCATGGGCTTCAAGAATATATTCGGCAAATCCTTGCGTTGCCCGGGCCACCGTATAGAGGTTCATCCGATTGCTTCCTGCGCCGATAACGCCGCGAAGTCCACCCGTGCCAAACTCCAGATCCCGGAAGAACCGGTCCTCCAGTTCGGCCGGATCGTTCTCCAGCGCGCGCAGTTCCTGCTTGGTAGCTTCATCAATGGACGGATCCTGCAGCCATTGTGCAGCTTTTTCTTTTGAAACGATGCTTAATTCAGACATGTTTGTTTCTCCTCCTTAAGAGTTCCTGATGACTTTTTTTATGACAAAGCAAACATGATCTCGCCTTCGGCGACGACCTTGTCCTCTACTTTGGCGACCGCGCGGCCTTTGCCGATGGATCCCTTCAGTCGAATAATTTCGACCTCCAAGCGAAGCGTATCTCCGGGCACAACCTGCCCGCGGAAACGGAAGTTGTCCAGCCCCGCCAAAAAGCCGATTTTGCCGCGATTGGCTTCCACATTCAAAATCGCTACGGCCCCTACTTGAGCCAAGGCCTCCGTAATGAGAACCCCAGGCATGACCGGATAACCGGGGAAATGTCCCATAAAAAAGGGTTCGTTCACGGTGACGTTCTTAATCCCCACCGCCCGAACTCCTTCTTCCAGCTCCACAATCCGGTCCACCAGCAGAAACGGAGGCCGATGCGGAATGATCTCCTGAATTTGTTGCGTATTTAACATATGTAATACTCCTTTCGTCTTTTGCCATTGGGTCATTCCCTGTATAAAACTACAGACGCACGGTCACACTGTAACTATCCTTCGCGTCTGCAGAAGCGAAGGTTAAGATAAGGGGCTTATCCGCAAGCGACAATTTGCCGCTTACGGATGAAGCCCTTTTCATTTTCACGCTGCATAGTCCCCCATCATTATACATTTTCCGCAAACAAAAAGAAAACTCCCGTTACCGAGAGTTTGTGGAAAATTTCGTGCCATTTCTTCTATTATATAGTCCCTGTAAACCCGTTAGGGGGCGAAAACCAAATCGAACACATGCCGCCACGTATGCCATTGCAATACATCCGAAGCATCCTGCTTGCCAAGCACGACGTAACCTACTACGGTGCCTCCGACTAACGCAACAACTAGGAGCAGAATGATAAGCACAATGCGCAGAATAATGACCCAGGCTGCTCGTTTGACTTTCGGGATATTCTCCTCCGTCATAAAGCTCTCCACCTATCCACGCAAGTTATTGGCCAAATTCATCATCGTATCGCTGGAAGTCAGGGCACGGGCCGACAACTGATACGCCCGCTGCACCTGCATCATATCCGACATTTCATTCGTAATATTCACATTGGAGCCTTCGAGAGATCCTTGACGAATGATCGCCTGCTGATCTCTAGGAAGCGTAGCGTTGTCCATCAGCACATCGCCCTCGGCCGTACCCGGAGTCACTACAAAGAGATTGCCGTCCGTTTGTTTCAGCGCATCGGTACGCTGCGGAGTGAATAGAGCAATCCGTCCGAGATCCAGCGTGTCCTCGCCGGAGGTAGCCCGAATATTTCCTTGATCGTCAACGTCCAAGGTTGAATTGGCAGGGAATGTGATCGGGTCCCCATCGCTGTTCAGCACAACATAGCCTTGGTTGTTAACCAGATAAGCAGCTTCGCCATCAGCCGGATCGGGCTGAACATGAAAATCCCCTTCTCTGGTAAATGCCCGAACCCCCTCCGGTGTAAGCACCGCAAACAGCCCTTGCCCTTCAATTGCAAAATCGGTAGGCAGATCCGTGGTTTGAATAGGACCCTGCTCAAAATTGACCGAGACCTTCGACATATTGGAGCCAAAGCCCAAAGTGAACCCCAGCGGACTGACCCGTCCAGGGAGCTTCATATCGGAAATTTGCTGCTGCACGCGAGTTAACGTATCTTCAAACGAAGCTTCTTTTCGCTTATAGCCAACTGTATCCAAATTGGATAGATTATCGCCGATCATATCCAGGCGCTGCTGGATACCGCTCATCGACGTCATTGCACTGATCATGGAGTTGTTCACGCCGCACCTCCTAAATTTGAAACGGATGCTTGTCCATCCATTATACAGCAACTAGTGTACCGGATTACACCCGGCCGAGATCATTAACCGCTTTGTCCAAGCTGCGATCATAATATTGAATAACTTTTTGATTGGATTCATATGCCCGCTGCGCTGCCATCAAATCCACCATGGATTGAGCCGGGTCGACATTGGACACTTCCAAATAACCCTGACGGACTTCTGCCCCGTCGGTTGCCGCCAAAGGACGAATGCCTGTGGCTTTCGGATCTTGAACGGTATATACGCCGTCGCCTTGACGAATCAGATCTTGCGGACGTTCCACCACGCTGATTCCAAGCGTCGCTACGGCTACGGGTGCGCCGGTTTCGTCGGTCGTCAACAGGTTGCCGAAGCTGTCGCTCTTCAAATCCTCGACCGATTGGCCTGGAGCGAGAGTAATCGCATTCCCCGCGTTATCAAGCACGCGATAGCCGGTTGATGTTCTCAGTTCTCCGGCTGGATTTATGTTAAAGCCGCCATCACGGGTATAACGTACGTTGCCGGCTTCGTCCATTACCGAGAAAAACGCCTGCGGACGATAAATGATCTCGCCTTTATCATTTACAGATTTACCCGATCCATCAAAAACGATCGGATTTCCCGTCGTCGGATCGTTTAATCCCAGGCTGGAAATCAGCGCAAAGTCAGTGCTTTTGTCCGTTCCCTTCGTGTCGCCTTGAGTAAAAGAGGGGAGCGCTTCCTCCGCAAATACCCCGGTATTCAGCTTACCGATCTGGCGATTTCCGCCATCCGACTGGTTATTCATTAAGGAAATCAGCATTTCGGGAAAAGAATGTGAAACGGTATTCACTTGCTTATACCCCGGCGTATTCATATTGGCGATGTTTTGAGTTACCGTGTCATGGCGCCGCTGCTCCGTGATCATCCCGGAAGCCGCCGTATAAAGTCCTCTTAGCATGTCCTGCCCTCCAGACTGTTCTTAAACGATGGATGATTATTAATCTATTGCCGAAAGTCCATAAGGACCAATTGCATTCCTTCATTATATATCGGCGTATTAGAACTTTTTCTTAATCGCCTTGTCCAAATTGTCGAGCATAATACCCGTTCCCTTAACGACGCAATGCATCGGATCTTCCGCCACAAGCACCGGAACGCGCAGTTCTTCAGCGAGAAGCTCGTCCAATCCGCTCAGCAAAGCGCCTCCACCGGTCAAAATCACGCCACGGTCGATAATATCTGCGGATAATTCCGGCGGAGTACGCTCAAGCACCGATTTGGCGGCGGCGACAATGTTGGAAACCGGATCGGATAAAGCCTCCTGAACTTCGCCCGACGTAATCGTAACGGTCAGAGGAAGACCCGATACCATGTCCCTGCCGCGGATATCCATTTCTCCGATCTTCCCCGTAGGATACACGGTTCCGATCCCGATTTTGATATCTTCCGCCGTTCTTTCTCCGATCAACAGCTTGTACTTCGTTTTAATATATTTAATAATGGCGGCATCGAACTTGTCCCCGGCGACTTTAATCGACGAAGCCGTGACGATGTCCCCCATGGAGAGCACCGCCACATCCGTCGTCCCGCCACCGATATCGACAACCATATTGCCGCTCGGTTCATAAATATCCATGCCTGCGCCGATGGCTGCAGCTTTTGGTTCTTCTTCCAAAAAGACTTCTTTGGCACCGCTGTGTTCCGCGGCTTCGCGAATCGATTTCTGTTCGACAGAAGTAATATTCGTAGGCGCGCAAATGAGAATGCGTGGGCGGCTGTACCAGCTTCTTCCTCCAACCCGGTCAATAAAGTACTTCAGCATCGTTTCCGTAATTTCGAAGTCGGCAATGACTCCATCCTTAAGAGGACGAATCGCGGTGATGTTTCCCGGCGTGCGTCCGACCATCTTCCGCGCTTCTTCGCCAACAGCCAGTACGCGTTTTGCGTCGCTGTCAATCGCCACGACGGAAGGTTCGTCAAGAACGACTCCCTTTCCTTTGACATGAATCAGCACATTGGCTGTACCTAAATCAATACCAATATCCTTGCTCATCATTCACGAGCTCCCCTAAAGTGTATTTTGCGGATCGCGGAAAGGACGGTGCAGCCGTTTCCACTTGCCTATGGAAAGAATGTCCTATCATCCAGACTGAAATTCGACAAAAAACGATGCTAATCGTAGTATTTCGGGTGAAATGGATGAAAAACCACAATCTCATGCCATATTTTAAAATACCATACTTTAGGGGATGTGTTCAATGATAAACCTGTCGAATCGTAAACTAAACTTTACCGCATTAATTTAACGAACTGATCACCTCGCGTTTGGACTGTCCTTTTTTCTTATACTTGATCTTTGTCGCCTCGCCTCCGCGAAGGTGCCTGATCGACTTATGGTATTCGAGAATGTGCTTCACCTGATCTGCCAAATCCGGATTGATTTCCGGCAGACGCTCGGTTAAATCCTTGTGCACCGTACTTTTCGATACACCGAATTCCTTGGCTATTGTCCGAACCGTGTGCCGAGTTTCCACGATGCATCGACCTATTTTAATCGTTCGTTCTTTGATGTAATCGTGCACGCTCCCGCCTCCCAACTCGAGATAGTTTGGTACATTATATGAGGGGCGGGCCTATATATTCTTTGTTTCCAAGCCTGACAAGCCTAAGCGAGGCCATTTATTTTGCAAGCTGCCGGAGCGGGAACCGAAAAACCGAAGCAAGCCGCTCGGTCCGGAGAGAAAGAATGAGGAACAGAAAAAAGCGGAGAACATTTCTTTCGAGGAAAGGACACTTAAAAAATTAATGCAATTATACATGCAAAAAAAGCTCAATACCGACATCGATTCTTAACAAGAACATGCTGCGAATCTCAACCTTCTAACGAATCGAAATGCCGTTATTTGGACAAAATCAAGCGTTTGCGAAACGTAACGGACCCCACAGCCCTTATTTGGCCTGAAACGCGCATTTGGAGATGTTTTGGGATGAATAAGGATTCCTGGTTCCGTTAGAACATGAAACCCTGTCTTTTAAGACAAATAAGAGTTCTACAGTTCGTTAGCCTCAGGTCATGCTCTGCCGTGCCGATACCTGCAGATTTGAACTTATCTCCAGCACGGAACTGGTTAAGCAGAAAAAAAGATGCGGAATTCCGCATTGTTAACAAGGATGCCGGAGTCGATAAATGCGAAAAAAAGCGAAGAGCCTTAAGCTCTTCGCTTTGAAATAGCGCGTATATTCTTATTGTTTCGGAAGCACGGACACCGGGTTCACCAGTTCACCGTTTTCATAAACAGTAAAGTGAACATGGTTGCCGAGATCTTGTTCCATCTCGTTGCGTCCGGCGCTGGCGATCACGTCGCCTTGCTTCACTTCGGCGTCTTGTTTCACTTTGACGTCCGTCAAGCTCTCATACACGGTTTTCAAATTGTTGGCGTGCGTGATTTCCACGACATATCCCAGCAGAGGATGATTTTCAACCCGCGTGACTTTTCCGCTCATGGCGGCTTTCACGTCAAAGGTCTTTTGATCTTCCCGAGCGAGGTCGATCCCGGTATTCGCCGTAAATGTGTCACCATGCTGAACAAGGGCTGCCTGATGTTCCTCGGCTGTACCGTCCTTCTCGTAGAAAGGCTTAACGACAGTTACCTCGGTTGCATTGGCAACCGGCCATACCAGATCTTCGGACGAAGCGATGACTTCGGCTGCTTCTTCGTCTTTGGCGTCATTTTGACTAACCTGTCCCGCATCCTCGGTACCGGAAACGTCTACCGTATCGGTTACGCTAGCGGGGGTCGAGTCCATCGGTTTTTGACTCGCGTCCTGATAGACCCACACTAAGGTTAGAATAATTGCCGCTGCCGCCACATATGCTGCCGGGTATACCCATCTCTTCGACAATACTTTTTTCCACGCGGATACCGGTGCGGCCGGCTCTCCCATTGCTATTTTAGAAGATTCCTCGTGGGACTGTTTCTTTTGGTTCTGTTCATTCATTTGCTCATCACCTCAGTAACCAGTGTTACCGGGGCCGATTCTTTTATACTTGGTTTATATTAAATTTTTTGAAAATGTTATATAAAACTGCAAAATCTTCTTATAAAAAATGAGAAACCTGCTGAAAACCTATCCCCGTATAATAGTGTTTGAGGATTTGTGTCGCGGTGAATCCCTCTTTCGCCATGCCGTCCGCCCCCCACTGGCTCATGCCGATGCCATGCCCGTTTCCGTATGTCGTGATCTTTACATTTTGTCCATCGAGCGCGATCGTAAACTGGCTCGAACGAAGTTCAAGTTTCTCCCGAACCTCTCGTCCTGTGTATACTTCCTTACCGATGCGAATCTCTTTCACTCTTCTTCCCGTCGTCATCGATAGAATCTGAAAAGGTTTGGCCGGTCCGCTCGAGAAGGCGGTCTGCGTTTCGTCCGAATCCGAGCGGCTTTGCCCCAGCTTGGTTAAGAACTCGCTCACCGGGATCTCGACGCTTACCCGGTTGGAGGGGTTAATGGCCGCTTCCCATGGGCTGGGCACGCTGCGCAGGTAAGGTATTTCGAGGGACCAGTATTCCTCGGAGTTCTCGGTATATCCTCCGCTGGAGGAGAAAAACGCAGCGGTGATCGGTTTGCCCCGGTAAGTCATGATGATTCCCCGGGTTTGCTGCACCGCGTTTTGCAGTTTGGCCAGCTGCGAAGACTTCCCGGTTTTCGGCCACTGGCTAAGTACCGCCTTAGAGATGTACGCCTGATGGTCCACCGTGTCGGTAACATCGGCTTTTCCCCCGGGCACGCCGCTGGTATCGTGCGCGGAGAGCCTCCGCACGATAAAGGTCCGTGCCGCGATGGCCTGGGCTTTGAGCGCCGCGAGCTCGAAGTCCGCCGGCATCTCGGCGGCAAGCACGCCGGTCACGTACTGTTCGAGCGGCAGCGTCTCGACCGTGCCGGTGTGCGACAGATAAACGCGCACCGCCGTGTTGTCCGCCGGCGAGGCCGTCGGGGCCGCCGGGGGAGCGGGCAATGGCGAGGCCGCGAGGCCGGAGGCGTTTTGGCTTTGGCCGGCAGCCGGCGGGCTCACGGCGGCCGGCGATGTCGGCCGCGCGGGCACGGGCGGCGGCCCGGGGCTGCCGCGGCCCGCAAGCAGCGCCGGCAGCAGCAGCGCCAGCGCGGCCAGGGCCGCGAGCGCCGCCAGCCATGCGGCGGCGCGGCGGTGTTTGCCGCCGCTGCGGAAGCGCGGCGCGCGTTGGCGGGGCCGCACGTCGACGCGGACGTGCGGCGCGTGGGGTGCGGCGCGGGCGGCGACGTGGAAAGCAATGGCCCGGGGGGGGGGGGGG
>NZ_JBKFGG010000029.1:0-77276 GCF_056171975.1 Paenibacillus terrisolis
CCGCTGCGGAAGCGCGGCGCGCGTTGGCGGGGCCGCACGTCGACGCGGACGTGCGGCGCGTGGGGTGCGGCGCGGGCGGCGACGTGGAAAGCAATGGCCCGCGCATGGGGCGTGCCCGCCCCATGCGCCTCGTTCCTCTCTACCTTTTGCCCGTCTTCGCTAATCTGCTCACTTTTTTGTGCCGGGTGCGACACGCGGCGTTCTTCAAACCGCCTCTTCGGATCTGGAGCGGGATGTTCCATAATCCCATTCTTCGAATCGGGTACGCGCT
This sequence comes from Paenibacillus terrisolis, assembly GCF_056171975.1. Lineage (NCBI taxonomy): Bacteria > Bacillati > Bacillota > Bacilli > Caryophanales > Paenibacillaceae > Paenibacillus > Paenibacillus terrisolis. The sequence continues at coordinate 272 of NZ_JBKFGG010000029.1, forward strand.
GTATCTCAGCCTCGATCCACTGATCCGCTGCACGTTGTTTCCCAGTCTGCCGGATTTGATCCGTTACGCGCGCTTCTTCTCTCTTTTTCGCTTCCCATAAAGCATTGGTTTTATCGCTTTCCTTCACTTGTTCCGAAACGCTTGCTTTCCCGGGCTCGCCTTGCCGAGTCGTCCTACTCGTTTCCTTCCATTGCTCTTCTTGAACCTTCCCGAGCATAGCCCCCAGTTTCTGATCTGCTCTCGGCACAAGCCTTCCGGCATTCTCCGGCGTGACTGCTATTCTCTCCGGCTGGATATGAACTCTCTTGATGTCGTCACTGCCGGTTTTCTCCTTCTCAATCCTTTCGGACCTTATCGTTGCCGCTTTCCCGCTGTTTTGCGATTCATTCTCCTGTTGCTTTAACGGGATCACTTGATTTCGAGCCGTTTGGCTTTGAATCGCTCGGTTCTCCGGCATTCGCTGCTCCGGTTTGCCCCGACTTTCCGGGCGTGCGGCCATGTTTATTTTGAGTGAACCGGGTTGATTTGGCATGTTCTAGGCTACCTCCATCTCATTCGTGCTGCAGCAAATCCCTTATGATCATTTGGCGGCCGCATTAACCGATCCTATCGATTATACGGCTATATCGTTTGCTCGCTATACTTATAGATATGAGTTTCGCCGTTCTGCTAGAACCCGGTTCTTGCGGACATCAAAAGCCGGAGCCTTTGCGCAACCCGCCGCTCTCGATCCAACCGCATCCTTTCCCCTTGCTGGCTCTCTAGCATTTATTGGTTTGGAAAGCGCAGCCCCAGCCATATATCAGCTGCATCTAGTCATAGGCTTTCCGATGATCGCGTAACCTTGATGTAACGATGAAGATGGATAATACAGGCATGGGTACGCAAAATTCTTTGCTTCCGCTTGTCATTTAGTTTTCCGTAAACGCAAAAAAACCATGCTCTTTCAGCATGGTTTCTTCTTCCTTATTTTATGTTGCCTACAGGATAGTTAAATCAGTTAAGCCCAAGACGGCTGAATATTCAGCACGGGCCGTTCCTCTTTGACAGATACCGGAATTTTGCCGGCTTCCACGGAGGCCTCTTTTTCTTCCATGGAGATCCGCCAAATATCGGCTCCGAGGCCAGACAGCTTCTCGGCCAGATGTACGTAACCACGATCAATATGATGAGTGCCGCTCACTTCCGTTGTGCCATCGGCGGCCAGACCGGCGATAATCAGCGCAGCTCCCGCACGCAGGTCCGTTGCGCACACTTTCGCTCCGCTGAGTCGGGAGGCGCCCGTAACGATAGAACTCCGTCCTTCTACTTTGATTTCCGCGTTCATCAGACGGAATTGATCCACATGCATGAAACGATTCTCAAAAATGGTCTCCGTAACAACGCTTGTTCCTTCGGAGGTAAGGAGCAGCGCCATCATTTGCGACTGCATATCGGTAGGGAATCCCGGATAAGGGAGCGTTTTGACGTCGACGGCTTTTAATGGTTTATCGGCAATGACGCGAACGCCGTTTTCCTGTGCTTCCACGGTTACGCCCATTTCTTCCAATTTGGAAATGACCGGACCTAAATGGTCGGCGATAGCGCCTTCCACGAACACATTGCCGCGGGTCATGGCGGCCGCAATCATAAATGTTCCCGCTTCAATCCGATCCGGAATTACCGTGTGCTCAACGCCGTGCAGCTTCTCAACGCCTTCAATACGAATGACGCCCGTCCCTGCGCCGCGAACAACAGCGCCCATTCCGTTCAAGTAGTTGGCCAAATCAACGATTTCCGGCTCTCTGGCCGCATTTTCAATGATCGTCGTGCCTTCGGCCAGCGTAGCTGCCATCATGATGTTTTCCGTTGCGCCCACGCTTGCGACGTCCAGATATATTTTAGCCCCGCGCAGGCGGGTTTGTGTTTTCGCTTCAATAAAGCCTTGACCCAGGTTGATTTCCGCTCCCATGGCTTCAAAGCCTTTCAAATGCTGATCGATCGGTCTCGTTCCGATGGCGCAGCCACCAGGTAAAGAAATTCGAGTATATCCGGTCCGTGTCAACAATGGACCCATGACAAGAAAAGACGCCCGCATTTTCCGCACCCATTCGTACGGTGCCTCACAAGAAGCGATGTGTTCCGCATCAACCGTAATCACTTCCCGGTCATATGTAACTTTCGCTCCGAGTGATTCCAAAACTTTATTAATCGTCATTACATCGTCCAGGGGAGGCGCATCGCGAATGATGCTGACACCTTTCTCACCCAATAAAGACGCCGCAATGATCGGCAGCACTGAATTTTTTGCTCCGCTAACTTTTACGTTCCCGGTCAAAACATTGCCACCGCGGACGATAAATTTGCTCATCATGGTTCCCTCCGCGTTCATTTTCACTATTTTCCCATTTTGGAAAAACATATCCGGCTCATTCCCTAAATTTCATCATAGCATCGGTCATTTGAGGCAGACAAGGTTCTGATCCTGTCGAAAAGGCAAGGATTGACGAGAAAATCGTCTTATTGGCAAGCCCTGGTCATCGTAACGTGTCTATAATCCCTTATTCACCATTGTTGACACATTGAAATGATGTTATTCGACATTTTCTTTGAACTGTCCGCTAACAAATAACCCCTTACCCCCATGAAGCTTTAAAACATATACTTAAGCATTTGCGTGTAACTCAAGTAATCCATAATAAAAGCGGCGACGAAGTGCCCAAGTATCACGGCCAACAGCAGTTGAAGCAGCTTTCCCTGAGGCCCTCTGGGGTTGCGGATAATCAAATCCAGCTTCAGGTTCTGCAGCGCCCAAAAGGAAAGGGCAATGCAGAAAAGCGACACGAGAATAGCCGTCAGGCCACTCACGCCAACCGCTACCGGCACAGAATCGATCGGCTCCACTTGCAGCTTCCTCCCCATCACGTTCTATAATTTATGCCACTTGCCCCAAAACGGTTAATACCCTCTCAAATAAGCCCAATATCCATTATAAAGGACCTATTATTTTTATCGGTTAAATTCTTGTAAAATTCTAGACCTTATATATCATACTTGCCAGCGTGATAATAATCCAGTACTTCTTTCACTTGCAAAGGCTTCCAATTCAAACTATTGAAAAAAGGCATCTCTATTATGTTCTTCACAGGTTTTATTTTTCCTGCTTTAGGGCGTTAGCCCGTCAAAAAGGCCAAAATAAAAAACCGGACACCCTGTTCGTAGTGTCCGGCTTTAACGGCTGTTCTATTCCTTGGAGCGGCTGGATACATTGATCCGGGTAACCGCTCTTTGCAACGCAAGCTCTGCGCGACGATGATCGACCCGGTCTTGATTGCTGCGGGCTGCGAGTCTGCGTTCGGCACGCTCCCGGGCTGCAACCGCCCGTTCCACGTCGATCTCTCCCGGCAATTCTGCGCTTTCGGCCAGCACGATCACCTTACTGCCCTGCACTTCGATAAAACCGCCATGCACGGCGATATTGGTCGTCTTGCCGCCTTTTTTCACTACGATCGGAGCAACCTGAAGCGGGGTGACCAGCGGGACGTGGCCATGCAAAATGCCCATCTCCCCCTCCGCGCCGCGGACAATCAAGCTGTCCACTTCTTCGGAGAACACCACATGCTCCGGCGTAACGATTTCGAATAAAAAGGTGCTCAACTTCATCCCTCCAGTTCGTGGGACAGTTCATTTCTGAAGCATCCGCTAATTAAGATGCGATTACAGCGTCTTGGCTTTCTCCACAGCTTCTTCGATCGTACCGACGAAGAGGAAGGCCGCTTCCGGAAGATCATCGTGTTTGCCGTCCAGAATTTCCTTGAAGCTGCGTACGGTCTCGGAAATCGGCACGTATTTGCCCGGAATCCCCGTGAACTGTTCGGCTACGTTGAACGGCTGCGACAGGAAGCGTTCGATCTTCCGGGCGCGCGCCACGATCATCTTGTCGTCCTCGGACAATTCGTCCATACCGAGGATTGCGATGATATCTTGAAGCTCTTTGTAACGAGCCAAAAGTTGCTTAACGCCTTGAGCCACGTTATAGTGCTCTTCGCCAACGATTTCCGGAGTCAGAATCCGAGAGCTGGAAGCCAGCGGATCCACTGCAGGGAAAATCCCTTTTTCGGAAATTTTACGTTCCAGGTTAGTCGTTGCGTCAAGGTGAGCAAACGTCGTAGCCGGAGCCGGGTCAGTATAGTCATCGGCAGGCACGTAGATCGCTTGGATGGATGTAACGGAACCTTTTTTCGTCGAAGTAATCCGTTCCTGCAATTGACCCATTTCCGTAGCCAAGGTAGGTTGGTAACCTACGGCCGATGGCATCCGGCCGAGCAAGGCGGATACTTCGGAGCCCGCTTGCGTGAACCGGAAAATATTGTCGATAAAGAGCAGCACGTCGCGCCCTTGTTCGTCACGGAAATACTCGGCCATTGTCAGGCCGGTCAAGGCCACGCGAAGACGGGCACCTGGAGGTTCGTTCATTTGTCCGAACACCATGGCCGTTTTCTCGATAACGCCGGATTCCGTCATTTCCATGTACAAGTCGTTACCTTCGCGAGTCCGTTCGCCAACGCCGGCAAATACGGAGATACCGCCGTGTTCCTGCGCGATGTTGCGGATGAGCTCTTGAATCGTAACGGTTTTACCTACGCCTGCGCCGCCGAACAAGCCGATTTTACCGCCCTTGGCATAAGGGGCCAGCAAGTCGATAACCTTGATTCCGGTTTCCAGGATTTCCGATTGCGTGGACAATTGTTCGAAAGAAGGCGGTTCACGGTGGATCGGATTTCTGAGTTCAGTTCCCGCTTCGCCTTTGTTGTCGATCGTTTCGCCGAGTACGTTGAATACGCGGCTAAGCGTCGCTTCACCGACAGGAACGGAGATCGGCGCTCCCAAATCCAGAGCTTCCGTGCCGCGCACCAGGCCGTCCGTCGAGGACATGGCGATGCAGCGAACCAGGTTGTCGCCCAGATGATTGGATGCTTCCAGAATCAGGTCGTGCGATTGCCCTTCCCGCTTCTCAATTTTAATTGCGTTGAAGATTTCCGGCAGTTGTCCGCGTCCAAATTCGACGTCAACAACCGGACCCATTACGCTGACAACGCGTCCTTTGTTCATCTTTTGTTTCCCTCCTAAAAGTATTGCGGAGCGAAAAAACCTAAACCGCATTACCCGCAAACTATGTTCGTATCCGAGCTCAAATGATCTTGGCCGCTGACAGTTAAACTATCAGTTTTGCGCATTCGCGCCGGCGACAATTTCCGTGATTTCCTGGGTGATTGCCGCTTGACGAGCACGGTTGTAGGTCAAGGTCAGTTCATTAATCATTTTCGTAGCGTTTTTCGTCGCGCTGCCCATTGCCGTCATCTTGGCGCCGAGTTCACTGGCTTTTCCGTCCAGCAATGCGCTGAAGATCAATGTTTCCGCATATTTGGGCAAGAGCACTTCCAGCACGCCTTCCGCGGATGGCTCATATTCGTAGCTTGCTTTCACGCCTTCGGCTGATTCAACTTTTTCGAAAGGGAGCAAACGATCCACGGTTGGCAGTTGGGTGATCGCGTTGACGAACCGGTTATAACAGATATACACCTCGTCATATTGCTCATCTTCGAAGCTCTTCACCGCCGCATACGACAGCGATTTGATGTCCGCGAATTTTGGCGTATCGGACAGCTCGGTTACTTCTTCAACAATCGGCATATTCCGGCGTTTGAAATAATCCCGGCCCTTGCGCCCCATCACGAACAAGCCGTATTCCTCCGCAGAGGAATGATTGGCCCGGATGAGCTCCGACACTTTACGGAGAATATTGGCGTTATAGCCGCCAACGAGTCCGCCGTCAGAGGTGATCACAATATAAGCGGTCTTCTTCACCGGGCGCGATACGAGCATGGGATGGTTGATCCCCAGCGAGCCGGCCGCAATGCTGGTGACAACCTCTTTCAGCTTTTCGGCGTAAGGCCGCGAAGCTTGGGCTTTCTCCTGCGCTTTTCTTAGCTTGGCGGAAGCGACCATCTCCATTGCTTTGGTAATCTGACGGGTGTTTTGAATGCTCTTGATCTGACGCTTAATCTCGCGAATCCCTTTTGCCATGATTTCACCACCTTAAAACTTTGGCGGGGCCAAAGCTGCTTTAAATGAATCAGTTCGCTGCAATTTTGAAATGTTCTTATGATCGCTGTTGTTCTCAGATTTCTCGTATTAATAAATTTATCAAAGGTAGAAATCCGATCACAAAGGCGACCGCTTACGCTTCTTCAGAATCATTTCAAACTTTTGCTTAAAGATTCATTTGATCGAAATCCACTTTGGCATAGCCAAAGTTATTTTATAAAGCACACAGCCACAAACCGGCGTTTCGCTCGGGAGCCAAAGCCGGTTTATGCTCTGATTCTTGGTTAAGCCGTCGTTGCGAAGCCGCGTTTGAACTGCTCGATAACTTCTTTGAGCTTGTTTTCGTTGTCGGCGGTCAAATCCTTCGTGTCGCGGATCGATTGCAGCACTTCATCATGCTGGTTCGAAATGAACGACAGGAATTCCGATTCGAAGCGGCGAACGTCACCGAGCGGAATATCGTCAAGGTAACCTTTTACGGCCGTATACAAGCTGACAACTTGTTGTTCAACGGCAAGCGGTTGGTTCACGCCTTGCTTCAGGATTTCCATCATCCGGGAACCGCGTGTCAACCGAGCTTGCGTCGATTTATCCAGATCTGAACCGAATTGGGAGAACGCTTGAAGTTCGCGGTATTGGGCAAGATCCAGACGGAGCGTGCCGGCAACCTTCTTCATCGCTTTGATTTGAGCGGAGCCCCCTACCCGGGATACGGAGATACCGACGTTAATTGCCGGACGTTGACCGGAATAGAACAAGTCGGATTCCAGGAAGATCTGGCCGTCCGTAATCGAGATTACGTTGGTCGGGATATATGCCGATACGTCGGAAGCCTGCGTTTCGATGAACGGAAGCGCCGTAATCGATCCGCCGCCGAGTTCGTCGCTCAGCTTGGCCGCACGTTCCAAGAGACGGGAGTGAAGGTAGAATACATCACCAGGGAATGCTTCGCGGCCTGGAGGACGACGGAGCAGCAGGGACAATTCGCGGTAAGCGGCAGCTTGTTTGGACAAGTCGTCATAGATAATCAGGACGTGCTCGCCTTTGTACATGAAGTACTCTGCCATAGCTACGCCGGCATAAGGAGCGATGTACAGCAGCGGCGACGGTTCCGAAGCGGCAGCCGTAACGACGATGGTGTAATCAAGAGCACCGTGACGACGCAGGGTTTCAACTACGTTTACAACGGTGGATTGCTTTTGTCCGATAGCGACATAAATACATTTCACGCCGTTGCCTTTTTGGTTGATGATCGTGTCGATCGCAATCGCCGTTTTACCGGTTTGGCGGTCACCGATGACGAGCTCGCGTTGACCGCGGCCGATCGGAACCATCGAATCGATTGCCTTGATGCCAGTCTGCATCGGCTCATGAACCGATTTCCGTTCGATAACGCCTGGGGCGTTGTTTTCAACCGGGCGGAATTCCGTCGTTGCCACAGGACCTTTGCCGTCAACCGGCTGGCCGAGCGGATTCACGACGCGTCCGAGCAGGGCGTCGCCTACAGGCACTTGCATGATTTGTCCGGTGCGTTTAACTTGGTTGCCTTCGCGAATTTCGCTGTACGGGCCCAAGATAACGACACCGACATTGCTTTCTTCCAGATTGAGCGCAAGACCAAAAACGCCGTTTTCAAACTCAAGCAGTTCGTTTGCCATGGCGTTCTCAAGTCCGTGGACACGGGCGATACCGTCACCAACTTGAATAACGGTGCCGACTTCGGCCACTTCAATTTCCGATTTGTATTGTTCGATCTGACTTTTAATCAGTGTGCTGATCTCTTCAGGTCTGATACTCAAGTGTTTCACCCCTATCTACAGTGCTTGTCTTCGAAAAGACTTTTCAAGCCGATCCAACTTGCCGGCCAAGCTTCCATCGTACAAGGTATCGCCGATTCTGACTTTTACGCCGCCGAGCAAGGATTTGTCGATCACGTTTTCCACGCGAACCTTCTTGTTCACCAGCGCGCCGAATTCAGCGGCTACCTGTTCCTTTTCCGCATCGCTGAGCTCATATGTGGAATACACAATCGCATTTGCGATACCAAGCGCATCCCCGGAAATTTTCACATATCCGTCCAGCAGTTCCGGCAAAATATCGATTCTTCCCCGTTCGATCAACAGTTTGGTGAGCGAAACGACAGGTTTGGACAATTTGCCCTCTATTGCGCGGGAAATAACCTCCCATTTTTCGCCTTCGGAAATCTTCGGCGATGAAATGAAGTGGGCGATCTCATTCCCGTCCCGCAAAGCGGCTTCGAGGGTTTTCAGTTCGCTCTCCACTTCCAGCGTCCGGTCTTCCTGCGCCGCAATTTCATACAACGCTTTGGCGTACCGTTTGGCTGCTACGGTCTCGCGGCTCATGAGCGGCCACCGACCTCTTTAAGATACTGGTCGACCAGTTCGCCTTGCACCTTATCTTCGCTGACTTCTTTTTCGATCAGCTTGGAAGCGATCTTCACGGACACGGCGCCAACTTCGGTGCGAAGCTGCTCGACCGCCTTGTTCTTCTCGTTTTCGATATCGCGGACGGCTTCGTCTTTAAGACGTGTAGCTTCGTTTTTCGCCAGATCGATAATTTGGACAGCCTGTTTGCTGCTGGTTTGCTTGGACTGTTCAATAATATCGTAAGCTTCTTTGCGGGCTTGCTGCAAAGCTTGCTTTTGCTCATCCACGTATACACTTGCTTGTTCGCGGGTCTGCTTTGCTTCCTCTACTTGTTGAAGAACAAGCTGACGGCGTTTTTCCATAACGGAGAAAAGGGGACCGAAAGCATATTTGTTAAGCAAGAAATAGAGAATCAGAAACGCAATCAAAGCAACCACCAGGGATTCCCAGTTCAGTTCCAATCTCAGTCACTCCTTTCCGGTTCATCGGTTCATTCTGCTTCCATTCGAACACGAAGCGTTGGATTCAGGTAAAAAGGTATGGCTGGGTAGGCCGTGCCTTCCTCGCCATACCTCTCATTCTGTTCTCTTAAGCAGCAGTGTAGAAAATGAACGCAAGTACGACACCGATGATAGGAAGGGCTTCGACCAGACCGACACCGATAAACATCGTTGTTTGAAGTACGGATCTTGCTTCCGGTTGACGAGCGATACCTTCTACCGTTTTACTTACGATCAAGCCGTTACCGATACCTGCGCCAAGTGCGCCCAAGCCTACCGCGATTGCAGCGGCCAAATATGCCATTACTCCCATTTCAAAAATCCTCCTCAAAAAATGTGATTTTGTCGTAATATTTGCAAGCTAAGCATGACTGCCGATAGCAGCTTCATCCTTAACCTTAAAACCGAATTAATGCAAAATATGATGCTGAAATCAATGTTCCTCGTGATGCGTCTCAAGCGCTTGAGAAATGTATACGAAAGTCAGGATCGTAAACACGAACGCCTGAATAGAGCCGACGAAAATACTGAAACCCTGCCAAACCACTAGCCCTGCAGCGGAGAAAATATATCCCACAAACCCAAGAGCCGTCAGCTTCAGCAACACGGTTATCAATACTTCACCCGCAAAAATATTGCCGTAAAGCCGCATCCCGTGCGTCAGCAATTTTGAGAACTGTTCTATCAAGTTGATTGGAAAGAAAAACGGATATGGCTGAAAATAATGCTTGAAATAGTTTTTCGTATTACGCGTCATGCCCAGGAAGTGAACCATCAAGAAAACCATAATGGCCAGGCCCATGGATACACCGGCATCAGCGGTAGGCGATTTCCACCAAGCAACGCCAACTTCAATTTCTTCCTTATCTCCGCTAGCGGCTTGATCAGCCTCAAGCTTATCAAACTCCTGCGTAACCGAGATAATCGGCTTACCGAAAATATGAGCGTCATTCTTATCGTGGTAATCCGTAACAATCCCGAACGGCAAGCCAAGCATATTGCTCACAAAGATAAACATGATCAGCGTCATCCCAAGGGACAGGAACGGTCTTCCTTTTTCCATGTCCATATTGCTCGAGATGAGCCCCTTCACGAAATCAACGACCCATTCCATAAAATTCTGAAGCTTGCTCGGGTTCTCCACCGACAAGTTTCTTGTCGCCAAAAAAGCGATCAGGAACACGACGGTGCAGGAGACGACCAGCATCAGAATTACGGATAAATCGATGTGCAGGCCATACCATTCGATAATCGGTGACTTATGCACAATTCTCACCCCTTTCCCAGTCCAGAATTCTAATTTTGAATTGCTTTTCTTTTCAAGCCTTTCGATCTCGATCCATTTGATTCTGTTCTTTTATAGAAAAAATAATGCCTAATACAAGAAGCAGAAAATGAGCTAAGACCAGACTGGCCAGAACAGCAACTTCATCAAAATAATGCGGGAATTCGAGCGGTAAAATGATAGCCAGTACCGATGTCGCCAACCTGAAACCAAATCCGAGGCCAACTCCACCCCTGAGTTTCTTGCCTTCGCCAATCGCTGCCGCCGCTTCGCCGATCTTTCGAATCTTGTACGACATATACAGCACGTTGATACAACTGACGGCGGAACCCAAAATAAGGCCGTGGGCAATCGTCCGATGCGCGGGTAAAGCAACGGAGACAATCAGACAAAAAGCAGCCAGAGATATAACCACTCTGATTAACGCTATCCGAAATTTGGACAGTTCATTCATCGCTTTCCCTCATTATTTTTTTGATTACCTGGGCAGCCCCCAAAATTCCCGCGGCCATTCCGACAACAACGCCTATGGCCACTCCGACTCCCCGGTTTCCCCACTCGCCGCCGACCCAAGAACCGAGATAAAAACCGGCCATTGTGAACACAGCGAAATCAATGCCAATTACGCTTACCGTACTTGCCATTTTCCAAGCAGATTCAACCCGTTTTTCGGATTTTTCAGAATTTTCAGGTTTGTCCATTTTCTGTCCCACCCTCGGAATTCTAGTTCATTTTACTAATTCAAAATAAACTTTGTCAATTGAGTGAAACTTGTGCAAATGCCTGTCGGAAAGCATTTGAAACTTCATTTTCATTTTCATTTTTTTAAAACCTTAGAAAACCGTACAGTCTAACTGTATGCTGTACGATTTTCCTTAAAAACTTTGTTTAGTTTTCATTTGTGAACTTTCTGTGAAATTCCTCAGGACGATCTTTTATAATCCCGAAATGGTGATAAATCGCATTGACAATTCTCTCTGATGCCCGCCCATCTCCGTAAGGATTTGCCGCACGGCTCATTGAATTGTATACTTCCTGATCCGATAGCAACGCCTTTGTCCGCTCATACACCATCTCCTCATTTGTGCCGACAAGCTCGAGAGTACCTGCCTCGATTCCTTCCGGACGTTCCGTCGTATCCCGCAGTACCAGTACAGGAACACCAAAAGAAGGCGCTTCTTCCTGCAAACCGCCAGAGTCCGTTAATATGAGATGGGTATGCGGATAGAAATTATGCAGATCCACCACATCGAGAGGCTCAATAAGTTTAATACGAGGATGATTGCCCAAAGTTTCATAGGCCGGTTCCCTTACCGCCGGACTCGGATGAACCGGATAAACAATGGCCACGTCGTCGAACTCATCAGCGATTCTTCGAACGGCGCGGAATATGTTCATATGCGGCTCCCCTTGCGATTCGCGGCGGTGAGCTGTCATCAGAATAAGCCGTTTTCCATCGGCCCATTCCAGCACAGAATTGTTGTAATCAGACTTTACTGTATATTGAAACACATCTGTTACCGTGTTGCCTGTGACATATATAGCTGACTCCGGCTTATTCTCCTTCCGCAGATTCCCGGCGGACCAATCCGTCGGAGAAAAATGCAGGTCGGCAAGCACTCCGGTGAGCTGCCTGTTCATTTCTTCCGGATATGGAGATAACTTGTTCCAGGTGCGCAAACCGGCTTCGACATGCCCCACCTTGATCTGCTGCAAGAAAGCCGCATAGCTGGCCAGGAACGTGGTCAATGTATCCCCGTGAACAAGCACGATGTCCGGCTTCGCTTCGCAAAGCACCGATTCCAAGCCTTGAAGAACGCGAATGGTGATTTCGTTCAGGCTTTGATTGGGTTTCATGACATTCAGGTCGTAGTCCGGCGTAATCTTGAATACGTCCAGCACTTGATCCAACATCTCGCGATGCTGCGCCGTCACGCAAACGACCGATTCGATATAATCTCTGTGTTTCTGCAATTCCAGAATTAGAGGAGCCATTTTGATAGCTTCCGGTCTGACTCCAAAAATGGTCATTACCTTAATCTTAGACATAACGGTTTCCTTCCTTAAAATAGCATCTCGCTTTTAATAGATGGAGCCAGATTATTTCGTGCCATAGAGACGGTCGCCGGCATCGCCCAAGCCCGGTACGATATATCCGTGATCGTTCAAATGATCGTCCATGGCGGCTACATAAATGTCGACATCCGGATGAGCGTCGTGAACGGCTTTAACTCCTTCCGGAGCAGCGATCAGGTTCATCATTTTGATCTGCGTACAACCGCGTTTTTTCAGCGCATCAATCGCGGCGATAGCCGAACCCCCGGTAGCCAGCATCGGATCGATAACGATCAGTTCGCGCTCTTGTACGTCCGTCGGCAGTTTAATGTAATACTCCACGGGCATCAGCGTTTCCGGATCGCGAAAAAGACCGACATGGCCTACTTTTGCGGCAGGGAGCAGCTTAAGCACTCCATCGAGCATCCCAAGCCCGGCGCGAAGAATCGGAATAAGCCCAAGCATCCGTCCCGAAATCACTTGCGATTCGGCCTCTGCGACCGGCGTCTGCACCTTGATCGATTCGAGCGGAATATCTCTCGTAATTTCGTAGGCCATTAACGTTGCGACTTCATCCACCAATTCGCGGAAATCCTTCGTGTTCGTGCGCATGTCGCGGATAAAAGTCAGTTTGTGTTGGATCAAGGGGTGATCGCATACCACCAATTTTGCCATAGTTCGTACCTCCGATTAATGCTAAGTCTTTACTTGCGGGACGATTCCCATTCTTCGGACGTCCACAAATCTTGTTTATTATATCACTACGGTTCAGCATTTTCACCTTTGTCCAAACATGTTGAAAAGACGTCAAAAATGATTATATTTTTATCTAGCGCTTCTTTGGAATCGCTTACTTCTATGCTTAACAAATATGCCGGAAGCGGTAACTTCCGGCATAACAGGTTCAAACAAGATTATTAATATTTAAGAGTCGGATACAGCGGAAAGCGGTCTGTCAACGCGGAAACTTGTTTACGCGCTTTTTCCAGCACGCCTTCGTCCTTAGGAGATTTGAGCGTCGTCGCGATAATTTGGGCGATCTCCTTCATCGCTTCGGCATCCATCCCGCGTGAAGTCGCCGCCGGCGTTCCGATCCGAATGCCGCTTGTGACAAACGGACTGGTCGGGTCGAATGGAATGGCGTTCTTGTTGACCGTAATGCCGACGGAGTCCAGCACATGCTCGGCCTCTTTCCCGGTAATATTCAGGTTACGCGTATCGATGAGCATCAAGTGGTTATCCGTACCGCCGGAAACCAGGTTAAGCCCTTCGGCAACCAAAGTCTCGGCCAAGACTTGAGCGTTTTTCACTACGTTTTGCGCATATGTGTTGAAGGAAGGCTGCAGCGCTTCGCCCAAAGCAACCGCTTTGGAGGCGATAACATGCATCAGCGGTCCGCCTTGTGTTCCCGGGAACACGGCTTTGTCAATGGCCGCGGCCCAAGGCTGACGACACAATATCATCCCGCCGCGAGGTCCGCGCAGCGTTTTATGCGTTGTCGTCGTAACGAAATGAGCGTGAGGAACCGGACTTGGATGCAGGCCGGCGGCAACCAGACCCGCAATATGCGCCATATCGACCATAAACAGGGCGCCAACGTCGTTTGCGATCGCTCCCAGCTTTTCGAAATCGATGATCCGCGGATATGCGCTCGCTCCGGCGACAATCAACCGGGGGCGATGCTTAAACGCAGCTTTGCGGACTTCTTCGTAATCGATCAGGAATGTGTCTTCCTGAACGCCGTAGGCTACAAAATTATAGAACAAACCGGATGCGTTCACCGGGCTGCCATGGGTCAAGTGGCCGCCATGGGCCAAATTCATGCCGAGCACGGTATCGCCGGTCTTAAGCGCGGCCAGATAGACCGCAAGGTTCGCCTGCGCTCCGGAGTGAGGCTGAACGTTGGCGTGCTCGGCGCCAAACAATTCCTTGGCCCGGTCGCGGGCGATATCTTCTACGATATCGACATGTTCGCAGCCGCCATAATAGCGCTTGCCCGGATAACCTTCGGCATATTTGTTCGTCAGGACGGAACCCATCGCCTCCATAACCGCTTCGCTGACGATATTCTCGGAAGCGATCAGTTCAATATTGTTCCGCTGGCGTCCCAGCTCCAAATTCATGGCTTCCAGCACCGCCGGATCCTGTTTTCTCAATTGTTCCATCGTTCAACCATCCTCCCATTCATTATCTCGTTTGCAGATTGGTTACTTGCACGCCCCCGAATCCTGAACCTCCGGGAGCTTATAAACCGCCCGCTCCCCGCCAATGAGCTTCGGACGGGTCCAAGCCGCGGTGACACGGGCCTGGCCGACCGCTCTGACCGAAGGGCGGAACGGAACGGCGACGCGGCGCAAATGCATGCCGATCAGCGTCTCGCCGATATCAATTCCGGCGTGGGCCTCCAGGCTTTCCGCCAAACATGGCTCTTGCAGATTCCGATAAGCGACCGCCGCCATGGATCCCCCTGCTTTGGGTACGGGAACGGCGCCGACTTCAGTCAAGCCCATCCGTTCCAAAACCGCGCGTTCTACGACAAGCGAACGGTTTAAATGCTCGCAGCATTGGAACGCGACGTCAAAACCGTATTGGGTCCGAACTTGGTCGATCCCCGCATACAGTTCCGCGGCTATATTTTCCGCTCCGCCCGTGCCGATCCGTTGTCCCGCCACTTCGCTGGTGCTTGCTCCAACGACCAAAAGGCGGCCTGGGCCGAGATTCGCGGCGGCGGCCAATTCCTCAACGATTCCGGCTACCTGTTCCCGAATAATCCCGAGATCTTCCGTCTCCAACTTAAGAACCCCTTTCTGCCCGAAGAAATCGAACCCTTTTCGTCAAAGTCTGTCCTTATTATACCTAAAACAGCCGGCGAGCGTGACGATAACTTCGGGGACGGGACCCGCCTATATAAGTCCGAGCCAAAGAAATGCAATTGGGCAAAAAGCGAAATATTCCGGCAAAAGCCGGGAACAGGATAAAGACGACAAAGAAAAAAGAGCAGGACGCAACTTCATGCGTCTTGCTCTTTGCCCAGGCGACCGGCCGTATTATCCGATGCTCCATCGTGGTTTCATCCACTTTTGTCGCCAGTTACACCGGATCCAAGCTTTCATGATCTTAGAATAAAACATGAACGGAACAAAAGCAACTTAAATTTCAACCGCCGTTGTCTCGGAAACAAGCCGATAATTTAACGATTTTTCGAACTTATCAAGAATTGAAGAATCCTTCCCGCCCCAGCTTATCAAGCAGTTTATCGAGTGCCGCACGAATTTCCGCCGCGGTCCGGTCGTAATCCTCCCGCGAACCGCCAAAAGGATCGGAGATATCATAATTCGGCATCCGTTCGCTCAGTTGATTCAAGCGTCGGCGCCGGTCGTCCGGAAAGCTTTGGCCCATCGCCCTTCCGATCTCCAGATCGGCGATCAGCTGCTGCAGCTCCTCGCGCTCCGCCAATACGGCCCTGTCGTCCTCGACGTATTCTTTTAGGGTATATATTCTTTCCGCAGCCGCGGGGTAAGTATGAATGACTTGGCGTTTGTGCCCGTGCGTCAAGGTCAGGACCAGATCCGCCCATTCCGTCAAATCCGCGTGAAGCGGAGTCGAAATGAATCTTTCTCTGATTCCTTGGTCCTTGAGGACGGCTTCCGCATGCCGGGACATGGACGCCCCTGACAAGGCAGACACTCCCGCGGAACGCACCTCAATGTCAATTCCCCGTTCGCGCGCCAGCTTGCGCAATAGCCCCTCCGCCATCGGACTGCGGCATGTATTTCCTGTGCACACAAACAAAACTCGCATGCTGTTTCACCTCCACGCCGGATATTAGGCAGCAAAACAAATGGAACAAGGGAAACTATACTTACAATGTGACTTTATATCATTATTGTATCAAAAGATAAACAACAGTCCAAACGTCAGCAGAATCGCTCCTCCCGCCGCCTCGCCGTATTCGCCCAGGGTCCGGCCCATTCCCCTGCCCATCGCCAGCCCCATCACCGACATCAATCCGCCGAAAAAGCCGAAAGCCAATACGGTCAGCAGTAAATCCCCCCGAAACATCCCCAGCGACACGCCAACGGAGAAAGAGTCGATGCTCACGCTTAACGCAAACAATATGATGCCGATAAAAGAGTGGTAATTCACCGGTTTAACGCCGCTTCCTTTGATCGACCCGGCAATCATATGGGCTCCCAGGAGAAGCAGCAAACCGCCGGAAACATATTTGGCCAAGTGACCAAGCAGTACTCCTACATACTGGCCCGCATAGATTCCAAGCAGCGGCATCAGCACGTGAAAAAGGGAGACCGCCGCTCCGATCCGAATCGCATCGCGCCGCAGAACTCCCCTCATTCCTACGCCGATCCCCAAGGAGAACGCGTCCATTCCCAGCGCGATCGCCATCAAAACGATCGTCATTAATTCTCCCAGCCACTCATAAGCCGTCATCATAACGCCAATCCTCCATGTCCGAGTCTTTGTACAACCATATGCCGGAAGACAAAACTTCATGACTTCGGGGGACGGACGCCTTATTCTATTCTACTCTGGCTTTCTCCAAAAAGATCCAGCTGCTTCGGCGGCAATTCGGCCGATTTCAAACCCAGGAGCTCCATCATTTCCTTGGCGTTGCCGGCCGCGTCTCCGCCGGAGTTATTATTGAAAATGACGCAAAGTTCCCGCGTCCCTTTGGAATGAAGCAGGATCAGCTTATCCCGCCATTCCAGCAGCTCGTCTCGGCTGTAGCGGTAAAGCGTGCGGATTTCGCGCCAGTTCGGCGCTCCGCTTTGGCTCCAGCCTCCGGCATTCCGGCCGTGCATGCGAACGATCGTTAACGCTTCGTCCGTCGGTTCAAGCACCGTCGGAACCGAGGCCAGCCCAACTTGAGGCTCATCGCACACAATATGAATCCAGCCTTCTTCCCGCATGAACTCAAGCGTCCGTTCCCGGGTCTCCGGAGCGAACCAGCTTTGATGGCGAAATTCCAGCGCCAGCGGCAAGCCGTTCATCCATTTGCGGATCGCACGCAGCTGACGAACATGATCCGGGATGCAATCGAACCAGGGCGGGAACTGAAACATGACGGCCTTCAAACGGCCCGATTCCACAACGGGACGAATCGAGTCCAGATAAGCCTGGAACATTTCGCCCGGACCGGAGAAAGGCGTCTTCCCCCGGGCATGACCGGTCATCCCTTGATACGCTTTTATAATGAACGCAAAATCCGGCGGCGTCTCCGCCAGCCAGCGTCGATAGATGTCTTCCTTCAACACGGCATAAAAGGAACTGTCCACTTCCACCACGGGAAAATGCCGGGCGTAGAGGGCCAGCTTACTTTTGGCCGACGTTCCTTTGGGGTACAGATCGTCATGATCCCCCCAGCCGCTAAGTCCGACGGCGATCATATCCTCCCCCCTTTCATGGGTCAATCCGCGTCAATGACCTGGTGTCCCGCCGCTTTGAGCAGGCGGTTCATTACGGCCTGGCCGAGGCCCTCTTCGGGGCAGGACTCGGCCAGAATGAAGGTGACGCCGCTGTCGTCGAAGCGGCGGAGCGCGGCGTAAAGGCGGTGCGCCGCCGCCGCAAGCTCGCTTTCGCTGCCGAGCGAAAGCACGAGGTCCGCGCGGTAGTGCGGGAGATGCTCGTCGAAGGCGAGCACGCCCGTCTTCTCCCCGCGCGCGGACGCCGCGTCAAGCTCGGCCTGAATGCGGGCCGCTACCTTGTCCCAGGCGGCCCCGCGCACGATGCGCAAATCGCCCTGCGGCGCGTAATGCGTATATTTCATGCCCGGCGAGCGCGGCGCCGGGATGTCGGCTGCGCGCTCGCCGTCCGCTTTGCGGAGGGCGGCGTCCAGCCGCACGCCCGCGCGCGCCACGCGGGCGAGTTGCTCGGCCGTGATCCCGCCGGGGCGGAGCACGGTGACCACGCCGTCCCGGCCGACTTCCACGACCGTCGACTCCACGCCCACGCCCGTGGGCCCGCCGTCGACGATGCCGTCAATGCGGCCGGTCAAATCCTCGCCCACGTGGCTCGCCAGCGTAGGGCTCGGCCGCCCCGACCGGTTGGCGCTGGGCGCCGCCACCGGGCATCCCGCTGCGGCGATGAGCCGCAGCGCCACGTCGTGGGCCGGCATGCGCACGGCCACGGTGGACAGGCCCGCCGTCACGCGGGGCGAGACGGCGCCGGGCGCCGACGGCAGGACCAGCGTCAGCGGCCCGGGCCAAAACGCTTCCATGAGCTTCCGCTCGGTCTCGTTCACTTCCGTAACGAGTCCTTCCAATTGGCTCATGTCCGCAATATGCACGATCAGCGGATTGTCCGACGGCCGCCCTTTGGCGGCGAAAATCGCTTCCACCGCTGCCGTGTTCCGGGCATCCGCCCCGAGACCGTACACCGTCTCGGTCGGAAAAGCCACAGTGCCGCCGCCCGCCAAAATACGGGCGGCTTCGGCCAACTCACGATCATGGCCGCCGGCGCCGGTCAAATCCCACCGGCGCGTCTCCCGGGCTTCCGCCCCGGGCGTCGCCGCACCTAAGGAGCCAAATTTCCCGTTTTCGCCGTGATGCGTTATCCCGTTCACTCTATCATTTTCAACTTGTTCGTTATTCATGTGAGTCATCCCAAACTTTCACTTTGTAGTCTACAAGTCCAACATTCTTATCTATTATAACCGATCCCGGCAAGTTAACCGACCCATTAGGAAGCGAAAGCACGCGGCGAGGACAAAAAATGCCCTCCCGAACAGTCGGGCGGACATTGAAGAGAACATGGTCATTCGGGAGCATGGTCACGGGGGCAGGATAGTCACAGGAGGCATAGTCACATCGGGAGATTGCTCCGGGTTCGAACCCTTGGCTCTTTGAACCCCAAGTACTGTGCACCATGTCCTTTGTTTAGTTGCACAAGTTGCAGTTATTTTCATAGGTTATTTCATATTTCCCCTAAATAATTGCATAAACTGCAATTAAAATCCCCAAAATCGGAGAATTGAGCTCATAATAGCTAAATTAACTGCTACAAATATAGGCCCGTTGATTAGCCAAAAAAAGGTAGGAAAAAGAACGCCGATTCGAAACTAGCAAACAGTTACAAGCCAAGCTACAGTGTCTGAGTCCAATTCCTGCAAAAATACAGGTTTTTTCAGTGAAATGTGCCGATTTGATAGAAAAGCCTGCCAAAGTGCAGGAATTTAGCGGGTACAGACATCTATGCAAACGATTAAGGCGTGAAAAGATGCACTTTTGCAGGAATTGCAGTCCTATCGGCGTTGTGAGAAGAAAAAGATGTATTTTTGCAGTTTTTTAGTAACTTCCAGCTCTCCCCGTCTTTCAAGTCTTCTAGGAACTACGCGATCGAGGCAAGGTGAACAGGTTCAACGCCTGGAGATGATTTACAAGACCCGATGGCAAATTGAAGATCTTGTTCGCTGGATCAAACAGCATCTGAATGTCACTAAACTGTTTGGGACAACGCCTAATGCGATGCACGGCCAGTTGTATACGGCGTTGCTTATCTATGTGTTACTTAAGTTTTGGTTTGAACAGGGAAACTCATGCGTCCACGTTTCCGCTCCGTTATCGTTTGCCCAATTCGACCGCCTATTTAAGGTGCAGGAATTACCTGTTGAGTGGAAAGCGTATTTGTTGAACGCAATCTCATTCCCTAATATCGGTTAATCAACAGGCCTGCAACAAATACAACTATTCACGGAGAATGGACTCATGCCGCATTAATTAACTGCAGTAAATACAACTAACTGATAAGCAGGACTAACGAAAACGTATCTGCAGAAGATAAACATGCCGAAACAAGGGCTGCTTGGCGAGGCTATTCAGTGTTCTATTCAGTGTTCTATTCAGTACTCTGTTCGGCTCGTTGTGCTACTCAGTAACCTGTTCGGTGGCTACTCGGAGCGCTATTCAGTACTTTGTTCAGTACTTTGTTCAGTACTTTGTTCAGTTCTCCATTCAGCGCTCTACTAAGTTCCCCGCTAAGTGCTCTGTTCAGTGCTCCGCCTGGTCTGCTGTTCGGAAGTTCTGTTCAGTGCTCTGCTCTATTCACCCTCAGGTGCTCCCAACACTTAAGCAAACCATCCCGAAATCCAATCCCACAGCCGGACCAGCATGTCCCAAATAAAGAATCTGACCTCCGTTTTTTCCGGACTTGCCTGGACGGCGCCGGATTCCTTATCTGAGCCGTCGGCGCTGGCAGAGGCTGTTTTTACCACCGCACCGTTCTGGGCAACCGCGTCGCCGCTGCCGGCGTCGACGAAACATAACGGCGGAAACAGCACGCACCACCAGTTCTTCCCCTTGCCTTCGCCGAGCGTTACGCGAAGCGCTTCATAGTTGCCCGCGGGATATACCGCTCCGCCGTACATCTTCGTCGGAAAAGGAACTACGCCAAGTTCCACTTTATACCCGTAGCTTTTTCCGCTCTCCTTCAACGTCTCTGCCACTTGCGCCTCTACCGCTCCCAAGTTCTCGCGGATGACGTTTCTCGCCTCTTCAAGGCTTTGCGGATTATCAAGCTGGCTTACCCAGCTGTTCATTTGTTTGACAACCGCGTCGCGAACGCGGCGTTTTACCGCCTGATCGGCGACTCCGTCGGAGTTCGCCAGAATGCGCAGCCGGATGGAATCCTTCGGGATCACCCCGCTGCTGCCGGATGCCGAAGCGGTATCAATCATTTGTCCTTCCCAGGACATGAGCAAGATCAAAAAACAAAAAAAGATAAGTGCCATACGCCGATTCGACTTCATCGCCTGCGCTCTCCCCTCGCAAATCTCGGATGTCTATCAGTATGTCCCGCCGGGAGAGTTGTAAACCTATTAATCTTTGAAATCTATGAAAATTAAAAATATGTTGAACCAAGGTTCGGACGTGGAGGTCAGCCGCGTGACTTGTTTTTCCGCCTCCAAGGGCGGCCGCTGCCGTTTTTCAGGAAATATCCCTCACTCTCGCCCAACACTTCAGTCTAATTAGTTTTTCAGCGTGCTATAACGGGGTGAGGCCACATTTTTCTCCTCTTCCGTTTCATGCCCGTGAATGCGGATGCTCATGGCCACGCCGATACTGATCATATTGATAAGCAACGAGGTACCTCCGTAGCTGATGAAGGGCAATGTGATCCCGGTAAGCGGCATAAGCCCGATGAACATGCCGACGTTTTCAAATATTTGATAGAGCAGCATCGCGACGATGCCGACGATCAAATACGGCCCGCTTCGCTCACGGCATTCCAGCGAAACGAGGATCAGCCGATGGATCAGCACAAAATAAAGCAGCAGCAGCGCCGAACTCCCGATAAACCCGAACTCTTCGGCAATCACGACGAAAATCGAATCGGAATACGTATACGGAACCCGCTCCGATTGCACGAGCGCTCCTTTCATGTAGCCTTCCCCGGTCATCCCGCCGGAAGCGATCGCAAGCTTGGCGTTTCTCGTATGGTAAGCCGCGTCGTCGCTGGCTTTCTCCGGCATCAGCCACGGATCGATCCGGTTGATCCAGTGCTCCCGACCGATCTCCACGAAAAAGGCCTGAATCTGATCGTGATATGCCTTATAGGCGCTGATTCCCCCAAAAACGGAACCGGCGAAAATGACGACAGCGATGAGCGCGTGCATGTACTTCAGGTTCCCGATCCAGAGCATCGCGGCAAGGATAATGATGTAGCTGAGCGCGTTGCCAAGGTCGTTTTGCGCCATAACGGCGACGAAAGGGATGAACGTAAGCAAGCAGATCGGCAAAACATCCCGCCAGAACAACAGCCGGGGCTTACGCTTGCGGATCAGCAAAAAGGCCAGGAAAATAACCAGCATCAGCTTGAAAAATTCCGCCGGCTGAAAGCTTTGGTTAATCACAGGGATCGTCATCCATCCCGTGGCGTTATGATACGTATTGCCGACGAACATAACCAAGACGAGCAGCATAAAACCAAACAGATATAAATAAGTCGCATGTTTGACGATAAGCCGGTAATCGAATAGGGAAACCGCAAAAAACGCGACAAACCCCAGCGCATAATTGGCGAGCATCCTGAGATGATCTCCCCTGAACTCCGTATTCCTAGTAGCGCTGTACAATACCACGATACTGATGACCATAAGCAGCAGCAGGATAAACACGATCGCGTAGTCGATTTTTTTGAGTTTGCTCAGCACGGTAATCCTCTTTTCCTGAATGGTTGGAGCCAATTTCTATTCCATTTTCCTTTAATTATACTTTAAAAAGCGGCAAATCGAAATCGAAAGACCAATTTCCAGGACTTGCTTCCATATATGGATTCATAGCAAAAAAAGAGCCCTGACCTTAGAAAGTCAGCGCTCGTCTTGCCTCTCGAAGCCGAAACCCGCAAAAAATCAGATGTTCGTCGTAAACGTCAGGGTACCCGTGGCATTCTGCAGTGCGAAAATACCAATCGTTTGAATCGCGGAAATGCCTACCGCAAAGGTAGTTCCCGACGGAACCGTCACCGTGAAAGGCGGTGCGTTATATCGGGTTATGCGCAGCTCCACATTGCCCGTAGTGCTGGCAACGGTCGCAATTCCGACGGCTCCCGGCGGATCGGCTTCGACAAAATAGCCTTGGCCCACACCCGCCGCTTGAGTATAAGGAAACGTCAATGTTATTGCCATGACTGAAATCTCCTCCCTTTTGTTAATACTATAATCTATGAGGCTGAACCTTCTTGGACAGCGACATATGATAGAGGAGATTCATCCATTTTTAGATTCGTCCGGGCCAATAACGAAAGCAGGCGGATTAAAATACCGGTTCTTCGCCGATGCCGATGACGTGCCGGTCGATCCCGGCGTAGTCCGGTATCGTGATAATCCGCGACCAGTATCCCGCGGCGCGAAGCATTCCTGCCACATCGCCGGCTTGTCCCATCCCCAGCTCGAAGCCGATCAGACGGGGCGGCTTCGGGAGCAGCGCGAGCTGCGCCATCATGGCCCGGTAGGGCGCGAGCCCGTCCGGGCCGCCGTCCAGCGCGCCGCGCGGCTCGTGATCGCGCACCTCCGGCTGAAGGCGCGCGATCTCCTCCGCCGGAATGTACGGCGGATTCGAAATCACGATGTCCAGCGGATCGCCGGCAAAAGGCTCAAGCAGGTTCCCCTGCTTGAACGCAACGTCAAGGCCGAGCCGCCGGACATTCGCGCCCGCCACCGCCAGCGCTTCCGGCGAGATATCGCTCGCCGCGATGCGCCACGACGGGCGCAAATGGGCCAGCGCGGCGGCGATGGCGCCGCTGCCGGTCCCGATGTCGGCGGCAAGCGGCGCTCCGCCGGGCCACAGCAAATCGCCCCAGTTAGCGATTTGCTCAACGAGCAGCTCCGTTTCAGGACGGGGGATCAGCACCGCCGGCGTGACCTGAAAGGTCAAGCCGTAAAATTCCTGTTCCCCGGTGATATACTGCGCCGGCTCGCCCGCCGCTTTGCGGCGGATGGCTTCTTCCCAAGCGGCCATCCGGTCCGCCGGGAAGGGATCGCGCAGCGCCGCCAAATACGCGGCGCCCGAAACCCCCAACACGTGGCGGATCAGCAGCTCCGCATTCGAATCCGGCTCGCTCACGCCCGCGGCGGCTAAAAAAGAAGAAGCCTCTTTGCGGGCTTCCCAAATGGTCAACGTTCCGGATAACCGGTATCCTTCACTGTTCAAAATTTTATTCTCCTTTATCCATCAAATCGGCTTGCTCCGCAATCGTCAGCGCGGACACGATCTCTTCGATCTCGCCGTTCATCACCTGATCCAGCTTGTGCAGGGTCAGGCCGATGCGATGGTCAGTGACGCGGCTTTGCGGGAAATTATAAGTCCGGATCCGCTCGCTGCGGTCGCCGGTGCCTACCTTGCTCTTCCGTTCGCCGGCGTATTTCGCTTCCTCTTCCTGGCGCATCATGTCGGAGATACGGGCGCGAAGTACCTGGAGGGCTTTTTCCTTATTCGAGTTTTGCGATTTGCCGTCCTGGCACGTTGCCACGATTCCCGTCGGAATATGCGTAACCCGCACGGCCGATTTCGTCGTGTTGACGGACTGGCCGCCGGCACCGCTTGAACAAAACGTATCCACGCGAATATCCTTATCCAGAATTTCGATATCGACTTCTTCGGCTTCCGGCAGCACCGCCACCGTCGAGGTCGACGTGTGAATCCGTCCGCCGGATTCCGTCGATGGAATCCGCTGCACGCGGTGCGCGCCGCTCTCATACTTCATCTTGCTGTATGCGCCCCGCCCGTTAATCATAAAGATCACTTCTTTGAATCCGCCGAGGTCGCTTTCATTCATATCCATCAAATCGATACGCCAGCCTTGCGTGTCCGCGTAACGGGTATACATCCGGTACAAGTCGGCGGCAAACAGCGCCGCTTCGTCGCCGCCGGCCGCGCCGCGGATTTCCACGATTACGTTCTTATCGTCATTCGGATCCTTCGGCAGCAGCAGAACGCGAATTTTATCTTCCAATTCCTGCTGGCGTGCGGATAGATCTTCGATTTCCATCTTGACCATTTCGCGCATTTCATCGTCCAGCTTCTCGGCCTGCATCACTTTAGCGGCCTCAAGCTCTTCAACGACATTTCTATATTCGGTGTACGCCTCATAAGCCGGCTGTAAATCCGATTGTTCTTTGGAGTAATCCCGCAGTTTCTTCGTATCGTTCGCTACGTCCGGGTCGCAAAGCAGCTCGCTCAGCTTCTCGTAACGGTCAGCCAGGGATTGCAGTCGGTCCAACAAGGAATTTCACCTCTCTTTTATCCAAGTTATCCTTTAAAAAAAGCCGTCCATCAATGCCACAATCAACAAGGATAAACGACTTTTTATTATATCATATGAAGCAGAAAATGACTAGTCAAGGCTTACCGAAATAATATGGGCTGGAGAAGGGATTTCCGGGTTGGATAAACGGCCCTAATTACCCTGTTGATAATCTCGGAATAAGATATTAGGGACAGAAATACCTCTATTTGGGCGATATCCTTCATTTTGCGTGAAATAGAGGATATGGATGGCGCTATTTTCCCGAATCGCCGAGAAATGGCCGCTTTTTGTACCGATCGTTGGGAAATAAGACCAATTAACTCCCCTATTGTTGAAGAACACGCTTGGATTCGGAAAATAAGACCCTAACGTTCCGCTATTTTATGAAGCATTATTAGCAATAGAGATATGCCAACGTATGAACCACGTTGTTTCCGCTCTCAGCTCCACCGGGGTTACGGAATCAAAAAACCGCAGCTCCGACCTCTTGGCCGGACCGCGGCTTTCCCTCTTCTTGCTTTTCAAATTCGCATCTTTTCTTGCTTTAGTTATGTATTCCCGAACGAATAGCGGCGATTTGAGTGATAAGTTTCTGTTCGAGCTCGGAGTTCCAGTTCCGGATCATCCCCGGCAGCAAGCACGCGTCGACAATGACCCAAACCGTTAAGGAAATCCCAAAAAGGGCTACGGGGATCAAATAAAGCAAAAATCCGACGCTCTCCGGAGAATTTGGCGTCTCCATGCCGGCCGCGACAATAAACACGAAGTAAAAAATAATGGCCAGTACAAACAAGCAAAGCTGAGCGACACCCGTACCGATCTTTTTCAGATAAAACCGATGTACGCCCAAATGGCCGGCCAGAAGCATCATATAAGCCAGGCCAAGCGATTTTTCCCTTTTACTCATTTCCGAACTCAGCAGCAGCAGTTCCCGGGTCGACAAATCACTTTTGTTCATGACCATTAGATCGGGTACTCGGGAGATCTGCCGCGATCGAAGAAAATCTGATCGATCAAGCGGTTCTCCAAAGCCGCATTATGTTCTCTTACCCAAACATGGACGAGAAACGCGTCAACGATCCACCAAATGCCGGTTACGATGAAACCGACGAGCGTGATCGACAATACCAACTGCGTCACGGCCGTGCCCGTTTTCCCCATGTAAAACCGGTGTCCGCCGAAAACGCCGAGAAAATACCACAGGACGTACGCAACTACCATGTTTTTTCCTTGCCTCTTCACTTCGGACTCGAGCAACAGCAATTCCCGGGTGTCCAGTTGGCTTTTCCTGGACAACGCATAATCCATACTCATAACATTCCTCCTTGCTAAAATTGGCGAAGCTTGAAATCAGTATACGGAGAGGAGCTATCCAAAAGCAATATGATACTTCGCAACTTTGCCAAATTCTTGAGCCGCACCCGGTTTGATCCGCCTCCGCCCCGACATCCACACCCGATCACATTTTATGCGAGCTTTCCGTCTTATTGAAAATTTTTATTCCTTTTCAAAAGTTTTTATGTAAAATAATCTTACATAAACATCATTGCCGTCAGACATGAGGAGGGAACCGCGTGGATATGCTGGATCTCAAAGTGTTTCTTGCCGTGGCCGAAAGTCAAAGCATGAGCAAAGCCGCCCATTACGTCGCTTTAACCCAGCCGGCCGTCAGTTTTCGCGTCGCCGGTCTGGAGTCCGAGCTAGGGATCCCTCTGTTCCACAGAACCCGTTCCGGAGCATTTCTGACCGACGCCGGACGAAAATTTTACTTTTACGCCCAATATGCGCTCAGCGCCCTCGAAGCGGGCAAAGAGACGGTCCGCAAGCTGTCGGAGGACCCGGAGGAACCCAAACTGAGGATCGGCATTGTCGAGTCGTTAACCCACATCATGCTGCCTTCCGTCATCCGCTCCATGAAGGAGCAGGTTCCGGGCGCCGAATGGAAGATCAATACGGGCCAGTCGCTTGAGCTGGCCTTGCGGACCGCTTCCGGAGAACTGGATATCTCCTTCGTCAACCAGTTCTTTTCCCCGCTGCCTCAAATCCAGGCCGTAAAGCTGTTCGAGGAGCCGCTCGTTTTCATCGGTCCCAAGCAGCCCAATTTCCCCAGATTCCAAAGCCTCTCCACTTATTTGCAGGAGATACCGTTCATTCTGCTCAAGCGGCATATGCCGCTGCGCGAGCTCTTGGAGGACAAGTTATTCACCCCCTTGCGGCTTCATCCCCAAAAAACCATCGAGGTGGACACCTCTCATCTCATCCGTCAAATGGTTGCGCAAGGGAGCGGCTGCTCCGTATTGCCCCTGTCCTCTTTATGGCCGACCGGAAACGACGCGTCCATCGAAAAAATCCCGCTCCAGGAAATTCACCTTAAACAAAGCTTCTACTGCCTTCACTCTCTCTCCGTTTCCGATAACATAAAGCTGCTGCTGCCTCAGCTTCAAGCCAGCATTAAAGAACAAGTCGCTGAGTTCCGAAACAACGATTTATCCCGTTAAAATCAGTCGCTCGCCGTCATTCGTGTTAGTTTACCTTACATCGATGATATAAAATCTCTTTATTACTCCCTTGATGTCACATATATTACTATTTACTTAACACAAAGGAGGTGGCTGAGATGACCCCGTACAAAATGGAGCTGGAAAACGTAAGTAAAGCATATTTGACTGCAAACGGCACCACTGTCCAAGCGCTCGGGCCGGTGGAAATGCAAATTCCCAACCATCGTTTCATCAGCATCGTTGGACCCAGCGGCTGCGGGAAATCAACATTGTTCAATATTATTTCCGGGTTGGTCGAAACCTCCGAAGGAGCCATCTATGTAGACGGCAATCGCGTTGACGGGCTGACCGGAATTACGGGCTACATGCTGCAAAAGGATTTGCTGCTGCCATGGCGCACCATTCTGGACAACGTCATTTTGGGATTGGAAATTCAAAAGGTTCCCAAAAAAGAAGCAAAGGCCAAAGCGCTGCCCCTGCTGCACAAATACGGTCTTAAAGGATTTGAACACCATTATCCGGCCCAACTGTCCGGTGGGATGCGGCAGCGTGCTGCCCTACTGCGGACCATTATGTACGATCGCGACATTATTCTTCTCGACGAACCTTTCGGAGCGTTGGACGCTCAGACCCGGGCGATGATGCAGGAATGGCTTCTCGACCTGTGGGACGATTTTCAGAAGACGATTCTGTTCGTCACGCATGACATGGAGGAGGCGATTTATCTGTCCGACGAGGTTTATATCATGACCTCCAGACCGGGAACGATCAAACGCCATCTCACCATCGACCTGGCGAGACCGCGAAAACCGCAAATTATCACGTCTCCGCACTTTATTGAACTAAAGGAAGAAGCGCTTCGCACCTTGTCCGAAGAAACGATGAAGGCCTACAAAGAAGAAGCGGCGGTGTAACGCTTATATAACCAAAGAGAGGAGTGAGAGCTATGCAAAGCGAGACGGATGTATTAGAAAACGGCGGCAAGTTGGGGAAAATCGGACGTACAGCGCCTCACCGGCCCAAAGCCAACGGTTTGAAATATGAAATGGGAACGCCCAAAACCGGGCTGGTCAATGTGGGACGGTTCGTTTTGTTTCTTGTCATTTTGCTGCTGTGGGAAATAGGAGCGCGTACGGGGATCATCAATCCCTTCTTTTGGAGCCAACCCGCGGAGATTGCACGAACTTGGTGGAGCAGCGTCCAATCCGGAGCCGTCTGGCAAGACACGCTTTATACCTTTCGTTCCACCGTTATCGGCTTTTTGCTTGGTACGGCGGGCGGAACGATTATGGGCCTCTCCTTCTGGTGGTCCAAATATTACGCACGCATCTTCGAGCCCTTCATCATTATGTTCGAAGCCATGCCCAAATTGGCGCTGGCGCCGATCATCGTGCTGGTCTTCGGGATCGGCATCGGCTCCAAAATCGCCATGGGTTTCGCCATCACCGTCGTTATCACCACATTGACCACATACAACGGCGTGCGCAGCGTCGACAAGGATTTGGTACGGATGGTCTATTCCCTGGGCGCCTCCAGACTTCAAGTATTTAACAAAGTGATCGTTCCGACCGCGATTCCGGCGATGATATCGGCGCTTCGCATCAACATCGGGCTTGCTCTGACCGGTGCGATCGTAGGGGAATACATCGGCTCCGAACACGGGCTGGGTCGCATGATTTTCTACGCAGGCCAAACTTATGAGATCAGTCTTATCTGGGCCAACATTTTCAATTTATCCATTCTCTCCATGCTGCTCTACATCCTTGTCGGGAGATTGGAGGCTTACCTGCTGAAAGGATTTACGCATCAAAAATAAATAAAGAGAAACTTGGAGAATCGAGGGAGGAAAACCATCATGAGCAAAGCCAGATCTCTACCATTTTCAAGATCGGTGGTATTTATTGCAGTCTTGATCATCGTCATGCTGATAGCCGGCTGCGGAGGGGCGTCTCCCCAAGAAAAGGCTGCCGCCGATCCGGCGTCGGCAGCGTCGGATAACGACGGAGGCTCCAAATCCGTCAAAGAATTGGTCATAGCCGAACCGGTTCACAGCACAGGTTACCTACCGCTATATGTCGCCATCCGAAAAGGACTCTTCGACGGCCTGTCCGTAAAAGCCGTGACGCTTTCAGGCGGAAGCGCGCATACCAACGCCGTGCTGACCGACCAAGCCTTCGGCTTCATCGGCGGCCCCGAGCATAATGCCTACGCCAAAGCGAAGGGCGAGGATCTGCGGGCCATCGTTAATATCGTCAACCGTGGGAATGTGTATCTAGTCGCCAGATCCGATCTGGAACCCGGAACGGACATCGCCGCTTTCATGAAAGGCAAAACCGTCGCCGTCTCCCAATACGGCGGAACTCCCAACTCCATCATCCGTTATTTGGCCGACCAATGGGGGTATGAGCTCGATAAGGATCTGATTTTGAAGGAAGTCGATAACGGAGCGATTCCGGCCGTTGTCAAGCAGAAACAGGCCGATGTGGCCGTGGTGACCGAGCCTGTACTGACTCAAGGCATTGAAGAGGGGATTTGGAAAGAACCTTTCTACAATGTTCCGAAAGAGCTTGGGCCGTACGCCTACTCGACGATCAACATCAAGGAAAGCAACATTACAGGCGAACCGGAAGTTGTGGAAAAATTCGTCCAAGGGATTCAAAAGGGACTGGAATTCCTGCGCGATAACAAAGAGGAAAGCATGGAAATTGCCAAGCAGGAGTTCCCCAGCATGTCGGACGACCTGTTAAAAGCAACGCTTAATCGGTCATACGCGGACGAATTATGGGAATATTCCGGCCAAATTACTGAAGATTCCGTGAAGACTGGCTTGGCCGTCGTTCGCGCCGCCGGGTTGTTGAAGGACGACTCCATCGGCTACAAAGACATTGTAGATACTCAGTTTGTTAAATAACCGAAACCAAATTTAAGGAGGTTTATTCACATGAGAGTATGGGATGAATTTTTGACGGATCGCGACAAGCAGGTGTTCGGAAGTGCCGGATATGACGTAAAGGCAGGTTTCGGGAAACGCCCGGCCATCCTGGTGGTTGATGTCAACTATGCCTTTTGCGGACATAAGAAGGAACCCATTCTGGAGTCGGTAAAAACCTGGCGCAACAGCTGCGGCGAAGTGGCCTGGGAAGCAATCCCGTATATTCAGCAGCTGCTTAGTGCCGCCCGGGAGCAGCGCATTCCCGTCTTTTATTCCACGGGAATCGACCGCCGGGCCGACGGTTTCGACGCCGGAGGCTGGAGACGAAAAAACAGCCGGTCCGGAGAAAAGAAAGAGGTTCCCGGCTACGGCGGCAACGAAATCGTTCGCGAAATCGCTCCGCTGGCCAGCGATATCGTGATTGAGAAGCTCAAACCGTCTCCGTTTCACGGCACTCCGCTGGTCGGATACCTTACCGATCTAGGCATCGACACCCTGCTTATTTGCGGAACTACTACGGGCGGCTGTGTACGAGCCAGCGTCATCGACGCCTTCTCCTATAATTTCTTCGTCGGCGTTGTTGAGGAATGCACCTTCGACCGCGGCCAGGCCTCTCATGCGATCAACCTTTTCGACATGAACGCCAAATACGCAGACGTCATCAGCACGGAAGAAGCAATCGGTTATATTTCTCAAACCGAAAAAGGCCTCCACGACGGAAAAATCGACTTCTCCTCTGTCAGCCCCAGCGCCACGGTGTAAAAAAGGGTAAAGAGGTCAAACAAAAAACGGAGCCCCCGTCTCCCTTGGGGGCTCCGTTTCTTTGACACAGCTAAAAACTTGATCGAGGTGATACAGACATGTCGAGACCTTCCATATCCCTCTCCCCCTCCAATCGCAGCAATCCGGTCTGGATTTCCTTGTCCTGCGGATTATACTGGTTCGCCTTTTCCCTAACCAGACCCATGATTTCGCTGTATGCCGCTTCTTTAGGCATCCAAGGCGTCGGCATCGGTATTGTTTTGGCGGTATATGCACTGCTGCCGATGCTGGCCGCAATCCCCGGCGGATTCGTCGCCGACAGGCTGGGCCGCACCCTCGTATTGCGTGCCGGCTCCTTGATGATGCTGGTCAGCGGATTTTTGTACCTGATCTCTTCCGGCCCCTGGGTGCTGTCTATGGCCCAACTGCTGGCCGGCCTGGGACAAATGTCGGTCTGGCTCGCGGTTCAGGTGCTCATCACCGAGGGGCCGAAGCAAGGGAGTGAAGGACGATTCGCCACCTTTTCCCTATACATGGCCATCGGCCAAATGATTGCCCCGCTCCTTTCCGGTTATCTGTCGGACCAGTTCGGATATAAGATGGTTTTCCTCGGATATACCGTAAGCAGCATGGCCTTAATATTGACCTCCTGGCAGTGCCGCGAAGAGTCGGAGAGCCCCGTTTCAGCTATGCCGGATGAGGCCGCTTCATTTCGCCGCGTACCTTCCGAATCCAGCGTTCGCCAACGTTCGTTCCGCCCATCGGGGATTTTGGAAGCAGGCAAAATACAGCACGTCTTTCGGCAGTGCATTAAACTGATTCGGGACCGGAAATTCGGCGCAATCTTATTGACCACCTTTATCTCTTTGTTTATTGTCGATGTTCGAACCGCCTATCTCCCAATCCAGTTGGAATCGCAGGGGATATCGAACACAAAGGTAGGCCTGCTTGTCTCCATAGGAGCGCTTTCCGCGTTGTTCGTCCGTCCCGTTTATCCTTGGCTAATGGCGAAGCTCAGGTTCCGGTGGCTGCTGATTTTGACCTACGCGGTCTCGCTGCTTCTGCTGTTTGCCGCTCCGCTGCTGTCCAATTACTATCTGCTTGTGGCCCTTGTTTTTGTAACCGGGCTCGCGCTGGGCATCAACCAGCCGATGACGCTTTCTATGATCGCCGGCTCTACGGAACCGGAGGAACGGGGGCTCGGAATCGGTCTCAGGCTGATGTCCAACCGGGCCGCCCAATTGATGGATCCGCTGCTTTTTGGTATTTTCACCGCATTTACCAGCCTGCACTCGGCTTTTCTGCTCGTCGGCGCTTTGCTGCTCTTATGCTGCGCCTTCACCGTTCACTTGTATATTACCTCGGAAAACGAGGCCGCTCCCGGAAAGGTTCTTGAAAACAGCCGCGAATCCCGGCATTTCGGTTGAGAAACGCCGCGTTCGTTATAGAAAAACGGCCCGCCGTAAATCGGCAGGCCGTTTTGTCATCGAATGCACGATTCCAACAAATCGATATTTCGATCTTATACGTTAAACCGGAAGTGCATGATGTCTCCATCCTGTACCACGTAGTCTTTGCCTTCGAGGCGCAGTTGTCCGCGCTCTTTGGCAACGTTCATCGAGCCTGCCGAGACGAGATCGCCGTAAGAGACAACTTCCGCCCGGATAAAGCCGCGCTCAAAGTCTGTGTGAATAACGCCGGCCGCTCCCGGCGCTTTGGTGCCTTTGCGGATCGTCCAGGCACGCACCTCTTGTACCCCGGCGGTAAAGTAGGTGTACAAGCCAAGCAAGCGATATGCCGCTTGAATCAGGCGGTCGAGACCTGAGGCTTGAAGACCCAGCTCTTCGAGGAACATCGCTTTGTCCTCGCCTTCGAGCTCGGCGATTTCCGCTTCCACCTTGGCGCTGATCGGCACAACTTCCGCTCCTTCCGCGGCGGCAAAATCCTTAACCTGCTGCACGAACGGATTGCTGTCCGCATCGGACACGCCGTCCTCGCTGACGTTAGCGGCATACAGCACCGGCTTCAAGGTAAGCAAATGCAGATCGCGCACGATCAGCTTCTCCTCATCGTTCAGCTCCACGCTGCGCGCCGGCTGATCGTTATAGAGCGCCTCCTTGATTCGTTCCAGTACCTCGACTTCCTGGGCGTATTGCTTATTGCCGCCTTTCATATTTTTCCGGGAGCGTTCGATTCGTTTCTCTACACTCTCCACGTCCGCCAAAATCAGCTCTAGGTTAATCGTCTGGATATCGCTGATCGGATTGATTTTGCCGTCCACATGGGTGATGTTCTCGTCTTCAAAACAACGGACCACATGCACGATGGCATCCACCTCGCGGATATGGGCCAGAAACTTGTTGCCCAGACCCTCGCCTTTGCTGGCCCCGCGCACCAGTCCCGCAATGTCGACGAATTCAAACGCGGTAGGAACCGTCCGGTTCGGAACAACCAGCTCGGTCAACTTATCGAGACGCTCGTCTGGCACTTCAACGACGCCGACGTTTGGATCGATGGTGCAAAACGGGTAGTTGGCGGATTCCGCCCCCGCTTGGGTTATCGCATTAAACAATGTGGATTTTCCAACGTTCGGAAGGCCCACGATGCCTGCTTTTAAAGCCATATTTTATGACAACTCCTCATTCGTTTAGTTCATGATTTCGAAAGATGACGCTCGGAACTTTCGTTAGCGATGATGCGGCTTTCGCATCTTCTTCAACCATAGTACCTATCTGGCGGACATATTTCAAGGATTGCCGTTAAAATATTGCGTGACGGTTCCGGCTGAACTTACAGTTTTTTGGTCATTACGATGTCGGTGATTTCGTAGCTCATCTTTTGATACAAGCGGAATGCTCGCTGGTTATGACCAAACACGTGGAGGGAAATCTTGCCCGCTCCCAAACCGCGCGCTTCCTCATCCAGCGCGGACATCGTGGCCTGACCGTAACCTTTGCCTTGAAATTCCTCGTAAATCAGAATGTCGTAAATGAACGCGGAACGGCCGGTTTTATCCTCGCTCAGATTAAACCAGATATGGCCTACGGGCGTCCTGCCCTCTGCGTCCAATACGGTGAACAAGTAAGCGTCCGGCGTATCCTTCCCCTCCGGAAGGAGTCTCCGAAAAGCGGCCTCCGAAAGGGCCGGCGCTTCCGATTCCTCCCATGTCCCCGAAGTCACTTTCTCCACCGCGTAATCCCGAACCGACCGTTCCCAAAACGCGCGGTACTCTTTGTCGGTCATCGGCACCAGTTTGACCATTGTATCCTCTCCTCTTCGCACTTTCTAATCATTTTGATTATATGAAATTCGTATACTGAATGCATATGACGCGGAAGGAAGCGGCTCTGCAAACCAACTTTTCTAATTAATTTATCCCCTTACTGGGGATACCTCGCCGACGCCTTGTTCAAAAGCGAGTCTGGTTCACTTCCGTTTGATATCGGTTCGAGCCAAATAGGCCGCTTGATTTCAGCCATGGCCGTGGTGTATTTAAGCCTCACCCGCAATTCCGGGGGCTATGCTTTTGCAGGATTAGAGACGGAATATCGGGTGAGCAGCAGGTCAGGAAATGTTGTATCTAGTACAACAAATTGGAGCATGAAGCCGCAATCCAGCAAAGATGTTGTATTTCTTGCAACATTATTGACCTCTACCGTCCAATTTTGAGCCGATTAGCTCCATTATGTTCTTTATGCAACAAAACGAGCTGCAAGCCAGCCAGCGCGGTTAAAATTTTGCACAATATGCAACATTCCAACAATTTCTGTAGTGTGACACTGTTGGGTGACTCTGTAGCGTAAGCCTGTTGAATGAATCTGTTGCATAAGTCTGTTGCGTAAGTCTGTTGAATGAGTCTGTTAAATGAGTCAAATCCCAGCCCTTTTTAGAAAGGATACCAAAATTGCTGGAACATGCGAAGTTTAAGCAGAATGGCCCCGACGAGGAGGAGGATGAACAACAGCACCACGGCCTTGTCGCTGCGGGACATGGAGGTTCCCATGTACCATGTGCGCTGCGGATTTGTTCCGAAACCACGTAAATCCATCGCATTGGTTACCGATTCGATATGCTCAAGCGAAGATATCAATAGCGGAACGACGGTCAGGGAAAGATTTCGCATCCGCCGAAATAAGCTTCCATCCCCCCGCGATATGCCTAACCCGCGCATCTGCAGGGAATTCACGATGTTGCGGAACTCCTGGGTCAGATCGGGAATATAGCGGAGCGCAATGTTAACCGCGTAAGCCAATTTGTAAGGCACGCCCAGCTTGTTCAAGCTTGCGGCAAAGCGGCTCGGATGCGTCGTGAAAATAAACAGCATCGTGATCGGCAGCAGCGTTAAATATTTCAGGGACAACGTGAGTACGTAAAATAAGGTTTCCGCGTCGATTGTGTCGTAACCAAGCGGGATGAGCGGCGTGCTGCTTCCCGTTAAGCGACTCCCGTAACGGGGCGTTATGATGAGGATCAAGATGCTGTTAA
Organism: Paenibacillus terrisolis; assembly: GCF_056171975.1. NCBI lineage: Bacteria > Bacillati > Bacillota > Bacilli > Caryophanales > Paenibacillaceae > Paenibacillus > Paenibacillus terrisolis. Next base: position 36,025 of record NZ_JBKFGG010000029.1, read on the forward strand.
TGAAGGTAAATACGATAAGCACCCAAAACAGAAGAGCCATGCGTTTTGCCGGAATCCTGGCTAAACCGAGCATGGCCGCCCCGAGGAGCAGCAAAAAAGCGAAAACGCGCATATCCATGAACAGAAAGGTCACAACGGTCCAGATCAGCAGCATCACCAGCTTGACCGCGCCGTCCATCCTATGGAAGAAAGACTCTCCGCGGACATAGAGGCTGCCCGTTTGATTCATGACAATTTCCCCTTTTTCTCTGCATCGATAAAAGCCTGAACAAACCTGGAAGGGGATGACAACCCCCAGATTCTTGCAAAACGGGATAAACTCGTTTCCCTCAGATTGGCATGAGCCGCCGTTTCGGGGTCAGACAGGACGTTTGCCACCGAGTCTACGGCGATAATTTGTCCATTTGCCATCACGGCAGCGCGGTCCGCGTACTCCAGCGCCAAATGCATATCATGCGTGATGAACAAAAAGGCCATTCCCTGAGCCGCCAAACGATCGATAAAATCCATAAATTCCGTATAATGACGGTAATCCTGGCCTGCGGTCGGTTCGTCAAGGATCATCAATTTCGGCTGAAGAACGAGGATGGCGGCGATGCTAAGCCGCTTTTTCTGCCCGAAGCTGAGCGCGGAAACCGGCCAGTTGCGGAAAGGGTATAGACCGCAAATGCGCAGCGTCTCTTCGACTCGTTCATCCCACTCAGTAGGCGGCACGCCGCGTGCGGCGAGGCCAAGCCCCATTTCTTCCCGGATCATGTGCTGGGTCAGCATATGGCTGGGGTTTTGCATTACATAGCCAATCTCTTCCCCTCTGCGGCGGATCGACCAGTTATTCATGAGCTCCCCCCTCAGCCGAATTTCACCCAAGCGCGGCTTGAGCAGTCCGGTGATGAGTCCGGAGAGCGTCGATTTCCCCGCCCCGTTGCTGCCGAGCAGAGCTACGGTTTCCCCTTCGGCAATATTCATCGTTACCTGTCGTACGACGTCCCGGCCCGCTTCGTAAGCAAAGGACACCTCCTTGAGCTCAAGCAGGGTTTTGCCGGCTTCGCGGGGATTCATCGGCTTCACCGAGCTTATCCAGGCCTCCAGCCGATCGCCGATTTCCCGTTCGCCGATCCCGGCGCGTCCTCCTTTTTCCCGTCCCGCGGCTTCTTCGCCGTTGTTATGCCCCGTTGGCAGGGTCCCCTCGGGTGACGCGAGTTCCGGCAGCACGTTCAACGGAACCCCTGCGTATGCGAGCGCCTCCAGATACAGCGGCTGACGCAGGCCGTAATCCGGAAGCACTCCGGCGGCAAGCAGCTCTTCCGGCGTGCCAATCGCGGCGATTTCCCCATCGTTCATCACGACGATTCGGTCAACCCGCTCCTGCAGGACATCCTCGACCCGGTGTTCGATGAGAATTACGGTTTTCCCTTCTTTTCGGTGAATCTCGTCAATCAGCTTCATCGCTCTGGCGCCGCTGGCCGGATCCAGATTCGCTAGCGGCTCGTCAAACAGCAGCACATCGGCTTTGGTCGATAATACCCCGGCGAGAGAAACGTTCTGCTTTTGGCCGCCGGACAAGTCATGAGGTCCTTGTTCCTCGTAACCCAGCATGCCGACCAGATCCAGCGACGAGATGACCGCAGCCTTCATTTCCGCCTGGGGGGCGGCTTCATTCTCCATCTGAAAGGCCACGTCTTCCCCAACGGTTTGTCCGACGAACTGGGAGTCCGGATTTTGCAGGATCGTTCCGATCCGGCGACTGCGTTCAAATATGCTTGAAGCTACGGCCTCCTTGCCGTCGATATAAAGTTCTCCGGACACCTCGCCGCTGTATGAAAAGGGAATTAGCCCATTGATGCAATGGGCTAATGTCGATTTTCCGGAACCGCTCGGCCCGGCAATCCATATTTTCTCCCCGCGCCTGATGTCGAGGTTGATGTTTCGAATCGTTGGCTCGGCCTGGCTTTTATAGCGGAAGCTGAAATTGCGGAATGAGATTACATGCTGCATCGGCATTTGGAGCTCCTTATCTGTCCACGCTTAAATTAGTATTGGAACGATTCCGCTTGGCGTACGCCCATACCGCCGGCAGGCCCAGAATGAGAAACACGGCGACGTTGGCAAGACCCGCGGATACGACCTGAATCACGATTTTGTCGTTTGGTTCACCCATCACAACGATGTCGAACAGTCCCGAGAACGCCAGGGAAACGAAAATACCGATCACGCCAAAAACGATCAAACGGACTACATGGCTTCTTTTCATTTGTCCTTCCTGCGGGTTGAAGTCCTTCGACAAATAAATGAGCCCCATAAACGCCGCTGTGATCCCCGAGCCTAAAGCCCAGCCCCACCAAACGGTTCCGCTCGTAATAAAGTCATTGATCACATGCCCGATAAACCCGGCGATAAAGCCGACCACCGGACCAAAAAGCGCTCCGAAAATCGTCAGCAGCGCAATAGCCGGACGAAGCTGCGTATCCGGCCCAATTGGTATGCCGATCCAACTGGTCGCCCCGTATAACGCTGCACCGATCCCGATCGTTACCACGGTCCGGGTACTCCATTTCCACAGTGATGGTTTCATTGGACTCTCCCCCTTAAAGTTGTTCAAAAGCTCTTATGCCGCCCTGAACAATGTCAAGTGCCAAATTGCCATTTCCTGGGTGAATACCTGCTGCCCTGCGGCAAATTCAGCTTTTCACTTCAATATAATGGGTTATCTTCAAAAAGGCAACGAAAAACTATGTATTCCAGTTGGAATTATTTGAATTAATGAATAAGGACGGCCTGATAGGCCGTCCCTATTCACGCCGCACAAGTCGCGGCGTATTTCGCAGCGCCGGGATGCTTCCGGCGCCGATCCCGAACATGGCGGTGCGCAGCTCCAGCTCAACGCGCTCCAGAAGCGCGTCGAGCCGCTCCTCCGAATGCACCGCCGGTTCGAGCAGCGCCCGGCCGAACCCGGCCAGGTCCGCGCCAAGCGCCAGCGCTTTGGCCGCGTCCACGCCGGTGTTCAGGCCCCCGCTGCCAATCAGGGCGGCGTCCGGCACCGCCGCCCGCACTTCGCGGATGCATTCGGCGGTGGGGATGCCCCAGTCCGCGAATGCTTCCGCGGCCGCGCGGCGCACCGGATCGCTGCCGCGGAACTTCTCGACCTGGCTCCACGAGGTTCCCCCGGCGCCGGCTACATCGATGAACGCAACGCCGGCCTCATGCAGCCGCTTGGCGATGACGCCGTCAATGCCCCAGCCGACTTCCTTGACGCCGACAGGCACCGAAACGGTCAGGCAAACCTCCTCGATCCGGGCCAGCAACCCGCCGAAAGCGGTGTTCCCCTCCGGCTGGAACGCCTCCTGGAGGCTGTTCAGATGCAGCACCAGCATGTCCGCGCCCGCAATTTCTACAGCCCGAAGGCAATCGTCAGCGGTGAAACCGTAGTTGAGCTGCACCGCGCCCAAATTGGCGATGATCGGAATCGTCGGGGCCCAACGCCGGATGTTGAACGTCGGGGCCAGTTCCTTTTGTTCCACGGCCGCACGGACCGAACCGACGCCCATCGACCAGCCGCGCCGCTCGGCGGCTTCCGCCAGACGTTCGTTGATGCGGCCCGCGAGTTCGCTGCCCCCCGTCATCGAACTGATCAGCAGCGGCTTCCGGATCGGCGCTCCGAGAAACGTCGTGTCGAGGTTGATTTTCGCGAAATCCAGCTCAGGCAAAGCGTTGTGCCGGAAGGCATATTTTTCGAACCCCGTACGAACGCCTTCTCCATTGACCTGTTCTTCCAAGCAAAGGCGTATATGCTCATTTTTTCGGCCGGATGTGTTTTCCATGGCGGATGGCCTCCTTTTTCGCAAACCGGTTAATTACAGCAGCGGCGACATCAGCCGGGCCGCCGATTCCATAAAGCGCACAAATACTTTTTTCTTCATGAACGTTTTCTTCTCGATCATTTTCGTAGACAGCAGATCCCGCTCAAAATCCTTCACGATCTTGCCGACGCTGTCGCTCTGCACAAGCAGCGCGTTCACTTCGAAATTCAGATGGAAGCTGCGCATATCCATATTCGCCGTCCCTACGGTGGCCACTTCCCGGTCCACGATCAGCAGCTTCGAATGCAGGAAGCCTTTCTCGTATTCGTAAATCTTCACGCCCACGTCAAGGAGCGAAGGAAAATAAGAATGGGACGCGAGAAAAGGTAGCCATTTGTCCGGCTTGGCGGGAAACAGGATGCGTACGTCGACCCCCGACATCGCCGCCACTCGCAGGGCGGTCAGGATATCCTCGTCGGGTATGAAATACGGAGTCGCGAGCCACACGGACTTTTTGGCCGAGGTAATCATGGCGAAAAAGATATGCTTGAGCGTCCGGCTCTCGTTATCCGGCCCGCTCGGAACGATTTGTATCGCTCCGCTGCAGCCTTGCACAAGCTCGGGCGACAAATACGCCTGATCCATGATTTTTTCGCCGGTGATGTAATGCCAGTCCTGCAAAAAAATAACCTGAAGCGACCTGACGGCCTCCCCCCTGACAAGCATATGGGTATCGCGCCAAAAGCCGTACGTTTTGCTCCGGCTGAGATACTCGTCCCCTACGTTAAGGCCTCCGATCAGCCCCACATTTCCGTCGATGACGACAATCTTGCGGTGGTTGCGGTAGTTCACCCGGCTCGACAGCGCCAGAAAGCGCACCTCGCCGTAAATACCGACCTTGACCCCCGCTTCGCGAAGCTCACGGATGAAGGATTGGGACAAGCCGATGCTTCCGACCGCATCAAACATAAATCGGACTTCCACTCCGGCGCGGGCTTTTTCGACCAGCGTTTTCTGAATCTCTCTTCCGATATCGTCGGCCCGGTAAATGTAGTATTCCATATGTATGTGATGTTTGGCCTGCTTCAGCTCTCGTAAAAGCGTAGAGAAGGTTTCTTCTCCGTTCGTAAGCACCCTCGTTTGGGTCGCCATCGAGTACGGAGTGCGGGCAATACGCTGGGACATGTGCAGCAGACGCTGCTGTCCGGGAGTAAACTGCGACAAATCGCGAGGCAGCATATGGCCGTTGTTGTCGATTCGTTCATAGCTGAGCCGGTCCTGCTCCGCCTTTTTATCGAATTTGCGGCGCTTGAAGTAATTTTGCCCCAGCAAAAAATAAAGGGCCAGTCCGACGACAGGCAAAAGGGCAAGTACCAAAATCCAGGCTACCGTACTCGACGGATTACGGTTCTCCATAAATATGGCAAGTCCGATCGTGATGACCGTCAAGGTTTGGAATATGCTGACCAGGGTACCCCCGAATTTCCCGAAGACGCCGAATCCGAAATAATAGAAGGCGAATAAAATAGCTGCGATTAATATGATTTGTAATCCCCGTCTCATCGCGGTACTCCTTTTCACTGTGATGCATGACTATATTTTACATGAACCGCGGCTTTCTTCCTAGCTATTTCAAATTTTGAAAATACCACAGATTTGTAACCGGATTTCAATTGTACTATAATCATGTTGACTCATGAGTCAGAATGAGAACTCGCCGGTCGGAAAGGAGGGTCAAGTTTATGCCTACCCATGCTTCGGATAAAAAAACGCAGATCCTGCGGGCCACAATGCAGTTGTTCGCCGCAAACGGTTCTTCGGCCACCTCCATGCAGCAAATCGCCGAAGCCTGCGGCATGTCCAAGGGAAGCCTGTATTTGCAGTTCAAATCCAAGGAGGAGCTGGAGAGCAGCTTGTACGATTATTGTTTTCAAATGCTCCAGGATCACTTGATGCAAGCGGAGCTTCAGCCCGAACTCAAGCCCAGAGAGAAGCTGTGCCGGCAAATCGAGGTGATGCTCGAGCTGGTGCTGGAGCTCCGGGAGTTCCTGCTGATGCAGTTCAAGGATTGGGTCCGCAGCGGAAACGGGTACATGGAGCCGGAGGTCGTCAAGACGCATACGGCCAAGCTGCTTCGCTACGGCAAGGAAAAGCTCGAGGACGTCTACGGTCAGGAGATCAAGCCTTATACGGGAGATCTGATTCTGATCGCCAACGGAATGGTCGGCATATATGTTCGCCTGGTTTTTGACGCCCGGCTTAACATTCCGACCCGGCGAATGGCCGATCATCTCATGAATCTGCTCGACGTCGAAGCGGACAGCCTGCTTCGCAAACGGCCGGAGCCGCTGATCCCCGTGGATCTGATCGACGAGTGGTCCGGAAATTGCCACGAAGCGGCGCCTAAAACCGGACGTCATCCCTTGCTTGTGATCAAAGCATTGAAGGATTCTCTCGGCGAGCTGGCGCTTGATCCGGTGATCCGGGAGCAAGCTTTGGAATCCTTGCTGATTCTCGAGACTGAAATTCTCGAACTGCGGCCGCGCCGGGCAATCGTCCAGGGGATGCTGGCAAATTTGGCAAGCATTTCGGAGCTCGAAAACGAGCTGAACGAGTTGAAACCGTTAGTCCAAGCAAACGTATAGTCTAGGAGACAGACAAGAAAGAGGAGTGAAACCAGCTGATGAAAAGTATTATTCAATTTTCGCTGCGCAACAAATTCGCGGTATGGCTGCTGACTATCATTGTTACGGCCGTGGGTTTGTACAGCGGATTGACGATGAAACAGGAGAGCATCCCGAACATCGACGTTCCTTATCTGAGCGTCACCGCGGTTTATCCCGGCGCAGCCCCTGAAGGTGTCGTGCAGGATATTACCAAACCGCTCGAGCAGCGGCTGCGGAATATCGACGGGGTTAAGACTTTAACCTCCACCTCGATGGAAAACGCGGCATCGCTCATTATCGAATTCGAGTACGGAACGGATCTCGACAACGGGACGGCGGCCGTCCGCGAAGCGCTGAACGACGTGCAGCTTCCCGACGGTGCTCAAAAGCCGCAAATCACCCGGTTCAGCCTGAACTCTTTGCCGGTCATTTCGCTGAGCTTGTCGGACAACCAGTCCGGGGATCTCGAATCTTTGACCAAAACGGTGGAGAACGATATCACCCCGGCCCTGGAAGACCTTGACGGCGTTGCGTCCGTTCAGGTTTCCGGGCAGTATACCCGCGAGGTCAATCTGAAATTCGACCAAGCGAAGATGAAAGAGCTGGGACTTAGCGAAGATACGGTCAAGGGTATTGTGCAAGCTTCGGCGCTGCGCGCTCCGCTCGGTTTGTTCGATATGGAGGACGCCGAAAAAGCCATTGTCGTTGACGGCAATGTGACGACCGTAGACGATCTGAAAAACCTTGCGATTCCGGCCATTCCAAGCGGAGCCGCCGGTAATGCCGCGGGAGCCAATCAGGCCGGGGCGCCAAGCAGCGCCGCAGGCGCGGGAGCCTTGGGGAATATTCCTGTAGGAATCCCAACCGTCAAGCTGGGCGACATCGCCCAAATCGAAACAATCGGGAAAGCGGAATCGATCTCCCGTACGAACGGCAAGGATTCGATCGGCGTTCAAATCGTGAAATCGAATGACGCCAATACCGTTGACGTCGTTAATCTTGTAAAAGACAAAGCGGACGAATTGAAAAAGCAATATAAAAACATTGATTTTACCGTCCTGCTGGATCAAGGGCAACCTATTACGGACTCCGTCGATACGATGTTGTCCAAAGCGTTGTTCGGCGCCTTGTTCGCCGTCCTGATCATTCTGATCTTCCTGCGGAACCTCCGCTCTACGATTATTTCCATCATATCCATTCCGCTGTCGCTGCTGATCGCGATTCTGGCTCTCAAGCAGATGGATATTACGCTCAATATGATGACACTGGGAGCCATGACGGTCGCCATCGGGCGGGTTGTCGACGACTCGATCGTCGTCATCGAGAATATCTACCGCAGGTTATCCATGACCGGCGAACAACTGAAGGGCGGCAAACTGATCGTCGAGGCAACCCGGGAAATGTTCATTCCGATCATGTCCTCTACGATCGTAACGATTGCCGTGTTCCTGCCGCTCGCTTTCGTCAGCGGGATGGTCGGCGAATTGTTCAAACCGTTTGCGCTCACAATCGTCTTCTCGCTGCTCGCTTCCCTTCTGGTGGCGATCACGCTCGTTCCGGCGCTTGCGCATACGCTGTTCCGTAACGGCCTCAAAAAGCAGCATCACGAAGAAGGCAAACCGACAGGCATTGCCCGGGCTTACCAACGCGGCTTGAACTGGTCGCTTTCCCATAAGCTGATCACTTTCGGTCTGGCCGTTGTGCTGCTGGTCGGCAGCTTGTTCCTGTTCCCGCTTGTCGGCGTCAGCTTCCTGCCGGAGCAAGAGCAAAAAAATGCGACAATTACTTATTCTCCAGCTCCTGGGGAACGTCTTGAAGACGTACAAAAAGATATGCTCATCGCCGAGAAGTACATTTTAGACAGACCCGGCGTGGAGAAAATGCAATACTCTGTCGGAGGCGGCAATCCGCTGGGCTTCGGCTCCTCCAATTCGGCCTTGTTCTATATCGAATACAACACGGACACCAAAGATTTTGACCAGGTGAAGGAAGATCTGGTGAACAACCTGAAGAAGGAAGTACCGAAGGGCGACTGGGGCGACCAGTCCGCGATGATGGGCGGCGGCCTGGGAGGCAGCACGCTCAGCGTTAACATCTTCGGGGACGATCTGGAACAGATCAAACCGGTTTCCGACCAGATCCTGGGATGGGTTCAGAACGACGCGAAAAACTTTGAAAAGGGTAAAACAAGCCTTTCCACCGCTTACGAGCAATACACGCTCGTTGCGGATCAGCAAAAGCTGAGTTCGCTTGGACTCACCGCCGGTCAAATCGCCATGAAGCTTAGCCCGGTGCGTGAACGTCCGGTGCTTACCGAAGTGGAAGTCGACGGCAAAGATTACAAGGTCTACATCGAAACGGACGATAAAACCTACGGCAGCATCGAGGATATCGAGAATGAAACCCTCGCCTCGCCGCTGGGGATGCAGGTGCCAATCAAAGACGTAGCCACGGTGGAAAAAGGAAGTTCTCCGGATTCCGTCATGCGCATGGACGGCAAGATGGTCGTTGAAGTCAGCGCGAACATTACGGCTACCGACGTGCAAAAAGCATCGTCCAACCTGCAGGACAAAATCGACAAAATGGAGCTTCCGGACGGCGTAACCGTGAAATTCGGCGGCGTAACCGAGCAGATCAACGATACGTTTGGTCAACTCGGTATCGCTATGGCCGCTGCCGTAGCCATCGTCTATTTCGTACTCGTCGTTACGTTCGGCGGCGGTTTGGCGCCATTCGCAATCCTGTTCTCCCTGCCGTTTATCGTCATCGGCGCGATGATCGCGCTGCTGATCGGCGGAGAAACGCTGAACGTATCCGCACTGATGGGCGTTCTGATGCTGATCGGGATTGTCGTCACCAACGCCATCGTGCTCATCGACCGCGTTATTCATAAGGAACGCGAAGGCTTGTCTACCCGTGAAGCTTTGCTGGAAGCGGGCGCAACCCGGCTTCGTCCGATCCTGATGACGGCCCTGGCGACGATTGGCGCACTGCTGCCGCTCGTATTCGGCTGGGAGCAAAGCGCAGGGATTATCTCGCGCGGCCTGGGCATTACCGTTATCGGGGGTCTGATCAGCTCCACGCTGCTGACTCTGGTTATCGTGCCGGTGGTATACGAGTTCCTGATGAAATTCCGCCGCCGCGGAGCCCTGCAAGAAGAATTGGATTAATCGCCTATGTTTCATTAAACGATAAGGGCCTTGCCGAGGGATATTCAAATCCTTCGCAAGGCCCTTTTGATTTTATATATGAAAGAGAAGTGTTCCTCGTTCGCGTTATTGTGCCGTTTCCCTCAGGCTGCTTTGCCAAACACGAAGCTGCGCCAAATCCTGCACAAGCAGCTCCTCCATCAGCTCGGCAAGTCCTCTGTAGAGGGGACTGGACGTTGCCGCTGCAAGATCTTTCGAAAATTCAGGGACCCACTTAAGCAGATGAGACTCCAGAAACATCGTTTGCGTATCGACCAGCTCCAGACAGCTTCGGGCCAGACTTTCCTTTCGCAGCATTCCTTCCGCCAGCACCGCCATAAATTCCAGCTCCATGGCGATATGATCGTCCCGTTCCCCGTTCAATTTATTAAAGACGACGCCATTGTCGGCATAGATTTTCCGGATTTCCGAGATGCAGGCAAAAGCGTCGGAACCCTCAGACCGGGCGCGGAATACGCTTTCGCAGGAAGGCAGAACCGCCTCGCTCCCCATAAAGAGCCGTTCGTATTCTTCGGCTTCCTGATAGCATACCTTGCGGAAGTCCTCCTCCGGAATGCTCTCCAGATATTGCTTCAATTTGCTGCCGCTGCGGCTTGAAGGGATGGTTCCGGATAGTTCGACCCTCTGGCGCCATTGCGCGATCAGGGACATCCGCGGCGGACGGCTCAGGAAATCCAGGAGCAGCTGATAGGCATAACCCCGGTATTCCAGCCAGCGGACATGTTCCTTGTCATGATTGACAGGATCCTTGAACAGCATGGTCATCTTAGTCATCTCCCTATTTTGTACCATTTGACATATAAACCGGCCCGACATGAGACACTTTCAAAAAAAAGATGACTTCCTTAATGATGTGCGGAAATCATCTAAAAACATATACCCGACACATGATTAAGGGGGATCACGTATCGCTTAATTTCATTATATATCCAAATGTAAGCGCTTTATGTGATCTTTTTTACAGTTATATAGTATCATTTTATCGTACAAATTGTGCAATTATGCATGAGGGAAATGTGACTTTTGTATTGACGGAGCGGGAAAACATAGATAAAATTTGAGGAATCCCAAGATAAAGGAGGCTTCCGAATGGAGCAGCTCGTCGACTCATTTGGACGAATTCACGACTATCTTCGGATCTCGGTAACCGACCGGTGCAATCTCCGCTGCGTATACTGCATGCCGGAAGAGGGCATGGTATTCCAGCCTCACGAAGAAATTATGCGCTACGAGGAAATTGCCGAGACCGTTTCCGCGCTCGCTCCCATGGGACTCCGCAAAATCCGGATTACCGGAGGAGAGCCGCTGGTCCGCAAGGATTTGGAAAAGCTGATCGCCATGCTGTCGTCGATCGACGGCATTGAAGATATCGCCATGACGACCAACGGTATGTTTCTTGGAGCTAAGGCCGGACTTCTTAAGGAAGCGGGCCTAAACCGGGTTAATATCAGTCTGGACTCGCTGCGCCCGGACCGGTTCGCGATGATCACCCGGGGCGGGGACGTCCGCAAAGTGCTCGAAGGCGTTGATGCGGCTATGGAAGCCGGGCTTGATCCGATCAAACTGAATGTTGTCCTGATGCGGGGCGTGAATGACGACGAAATCCGGGATTTCATCTCTTTAACGCTGGAAAAAGCCCTGCATGTCCGGTTTATTGAATACATGCCGATCGGCAGCGCCACGGATTCTTGGCGTAAGACTTATCTGCCTTTATCCGTAGTCGAGGACACCTGCCGGGAAGCCGGATGGGAGACGGAAGCGGCCGGACTGCCTAAAGGGAACGGACCGGCAGAGAGCCGGCGGATCATTGGCGCTCCAGGCACGTTTGGCCTGATTCATCCGGTAAGCGAGCATTTCTGCGATAATTGCAACCGGCTCCGCCTGACCGCCGACGGCTACATCAAAGCCTGTCTGTATTGGTCCGACGAGCTTCACGTTCGTCCGCTGGCCGCGGCAGGCGATCGAAACGGCATTCGGAGTCTGTTTCTTAAGGCGCTGGACGGGAAGCCCAAAAATCATGAAATGGCGTTCGCATTGGAGAAAAAAGTGCAAAGCCACACTCCAACCGCGCGCCGGATGTCGCAAATCGGCGGGTAATGTTTATTTACGGTTTCTCTATCCACTGTCGGGCCAGCTCATAGTCAGCTGGCCTGTTCATGTTGAAGTCGATCCGTTCCGGAGGGAGACCGGCAGCCGCAAGTTCATTTTCATCGATGTACTCCGCCCTCAAGCCGGCGGTCCAGGCGGTCATTTTCAAGCGGCCCTCTCGCAGCGCCTGCTCCAAATCCGGCAGCACGCTGCGACGGTACATGGCAAGCAGAGGATGGGCTCTGCCGAAGGTGCGGGCAATAATGGCCTCCGGCGGCTGTTCGCCGCGGGTTTTCGCATTTTCCTCGGCGGACAGTGCTCTTTCGATCATAAAGCGGAATAGGTCGCCGGATACAAACGGCATGTCGCAAGCAACCGCAATATTCCATTCCGTTTTCGATGCGATAAGACCGGCGTGCAAGCCGGCAAGCGGCCCGGCATCTTCGAAGCGGTCGGGCACCGTTTCTTTGCCAAACTCCCCGTAGGCTTCAGGCCGGCCTCCGGCGGCGACAACGATTCTGGAGGCCGCCGTCTCCAATTCCAATATCAGCCGTTTTACTACCGGAATTCCGCCAAACCGCAGCAGAGCCTTATCGGTTCCCATCCGGCTGGAGCGGCCTCCCGCGATAATGATTGCCGTAACCTCCATCAGTTTATCCTCCCCTGTCCACAAATATTGGAAAATTAAAAAAAAGATGGTTTGTATCCGCTTTTATCTCTGTGTTACATTGAGAACATAGTCACTTGATCCTGGAGTGGCCAAACGGATCCGGATAGAAAGGAATGGCGCGCTTGCGGGACAATACAAAAAATACGTCTCCTTCGTTGTTTCCCTTGGGATTGCTTAACTTTTTCATCTACGGAACAATGGTTATTTTTACTGCCTTTTTTCAATTATATTTGCAAGATATCGGCATGGACAAGCTGGAAATCGGCAGCCTGATGGCTATCGGGCCGTTCATCTCCCTGCTCGCCCATCCGCTCTGGAGATCCCTCAGCGACCAGCGCCAAAATCCAAGAGCCGTTCTGTTGGTCATGATGATCGGACTTTTGGTCATGGGACATCTTGTTTTTAGAGCCAACACGTTTCATATGCTGTATCTCTCGATGGTGCTGCTCTATTTTTTCCAAAGTCCGCTGTTTTCTCAAACCAATACGTTGACCTTGGGTTACACTGAGTTCTCCCACCATAAATTCCGTTCTTACCGTTTGTGGGGATCCTTAGGCTGGTCAATCATCGCCTTGGCGGCGGGGCCGATTATCGATGCTATCGGGCATTACGGCATTTCGCTGCTCTTCAGCATTACGCTGATGCTGGCTATCGCTTCCGCTCTTATTCTTCCGTCGATTCGTCAAGCGACCATTACGCCATGGCTGAATCCTTCCGATATTTTTCGTACGCTTCAGAACAAATATTTCATTGCCTTCGTGATTTTCGGCTTTCTTGTGGCACTGCCCAATTCGATTAACGGGATATTTTTGCCTCTGTTCATCAGCGATCTGGGCGGCTCCCGGCTTCAGGTCGGCGGGGCGGTTTTCTTATCCACCGCCTTCGAGGCGCTCGCATTTCTGCTGCTTCACCGCTATCTAAAACGCAATATCGCGTATTTGCTTGGCTGCATCACGATCGTAAGCCTGCTGTTCGTGCTGCGCTGGGACCTGATGTCCGATGCTACGGGACCCGTGCAAATCATGTTTATCCAACTGCTGCACTCCGTCACCTTCGGCGGTTTCTTCTATGTAGGCACCCAGTTGATCGGCTGGTTTCTGCCCCGTCCCTTACGGGCCTCGGGACAAGCCCTATTCGCTTTTTTTCTCAGCGGCGTATCCGGCATTTTGGCCGGGCTGCTCGGGGGATGGTTGTTCCAAAACTTCGGCGGCGTCATCATGTACAAGTTCGGAGTGACTCTATCGTTTTTCGGAGCGCTGGGTTTTGCGGTCTTATGGTACCGTTTTTACCGAAACGGGCAGGTGCCCGGAGCCGGGTCGCCGCCCGGCGAATCGCAATGAACCAAGAAAACAGTTTTCCGCCGTCCGTTGCGCCCTCATGAAGGTTACGCCGAAGGGGAAAACTGTTTTCTTGTTACAGTCCCAGTGTATAATATGAAATGCATTTCAGCGCAAGCTTTTTTCTAACATTTCACAAATGGCGGGGAGGAGTGTCCGTTGCCGAACATCAAACAAATCGCCGCTGCGGCGGGCGTGTCCGTCGCCACGGTTTCCCGCGTGCTGAATAATCACCCTTACGTCAGCGACGAGAAGCGGAGATCCGTTGAAAAAGCCATCGAAAAGCTCAATTATTCGCGCAATATGAACGCGGTGCATTTGATCAAAGGCATGACTCAAACCATTGCCGTCATTTTACCGCATATCAATCACTTCTACTTTGCCCTGCAGGTGGAGGGCATTGCGAAGGAAGCTCTGCTTCACAATTACCAGCTGATACTCTGCCAAACGGATTACCGCAAGGAAGAGGAATTGAAGGTGCTGGATTTACTGCGCGATAAACAGGTAGACGGAGTGGTGATTTGCTCCCGGTCGCTCTCCTTGGATGAGGTGGAGAAGTATGCGGAATACGGCCCCATTGTTCTTTGCGAGTTTGTGGAGAACCGGCCTTTGTCATCGGTTTACTTTGACCAGTATGTTTGCTTCCATAAAGCGGTTCGCTATTTATGGGACAAAGGACATCGCCAAATCGGATTTACGATGAGCCGGCGGAATAGTCCAAGCGGGCTGACCCGGACAAAGGCGTATCGGGATACGCTGCTTGAACTCGGCGGAACGCCTCGTGAGGATTGGATCTTGAACGCCTGTTACGATATCGAGGACGGTGTTGAACTCGTAGACCGGCTTCTTGCCATGAAAGAACGTCCCGGAGCCCTGCTCATCACGGGAGATCAAGTAGCGGCCGGCTTCATTCTCGAAGCCCGCAAGCGAGGGCTGCAAATTCCCGGCGATTTCTCCGTGATCGGGTTCGACAATCAGCCGATTTCCGAAGTTCTCGGCATCACGACGATCGATAATCGACTGGCCGATATCGCCGCCCGCGCCTTCCGCATCGTCTATGATCAGGTTGCCGGAGAGAGCAGCGGTCCGGTCACCGAAGAATTCGGTTTCCGGCTGATCGAGCGGAGCACGGTGTGAACGGGAGAGAACACGGACGGCGTAGGTTGAAATCCGCTCTCCACGAGTTTCATCCTTGCCAGCATATAAGAGGGATTACGGACTAAGTGATTCGATTCCGTCTGCAATCGCCGGCCTGTTTGCGGCTTAAAAGCAGAAATGTTGTATTCTGTGCAATAAATCGGCACTTGGAGTAAGCGATACGGTTGGAATGTTGCATTAGCTGCAACATTTTGGGGCTAAACAGCCATTTTTGAGCCTTTTGCTGCCTTTTTGTTGCACTTTATGCAACTAACGGACTACTACCGAGCGGATTGGTTGAAAATGTTGTATTCAATGCAACAATTGCTTTGAGTGCGGCCATATTGGAGCAGCTGATGGCCTGGAACAAACTTATAGATAAGCAAAAAGACTGCATATATGCAGTCTTTTTGTGTATGACTATCCCCGCCGTTATACCGCTTGGGGCGTGTCGTTCAATAAATGATCCGGCTTATTTCGGCAGTTGAAACGAACTCTTAAGGGAAACAACCAGGTTAAACACCGGATTTCCGGGAGTCGAATACTTCGTGTCTACATTGAAATAGCCATGGCGGAAAAATTGGAACTTGTCTTGCGGCTTCGCTTCCTTCATGCCCGGTTCGATAAAGCCTTGGGCTACCTTGAGCGAGTTCGGATTGATATAGTCCATGAACGTCTTTTCCTCGATAGCGTCCTCTTCCGCTTCCTCGTCCAGAATCAGCGGTTCATACAGCCGGAATTCGGCCGGCACCGCTTGACTCGCTTCCACCCAGTGGATCGTACCCTTCACTTTACGCCCGGTAAACCCGCTGCCGCTTTTCGTTTCCGGGTCGTACGTGCAGTGAATTTCCGTCACATTGCCTTCCGCGTCCTTGATCACGTCGTTGCATTTGATGAAGTAGGCGTTTTTTAAGCGGACTTCATTGCCAGGGAACAAGCGGAAATATTTGCTTGGCGGGTCTTCCATGAAATCGTCGCGTTCGATGTAAATCTCGCGCGAGAACGGAATTTGGCGGCTGCCCATCTCCGGATTTTCGCTGTTGTTCTCGGCCTCCAGCATCTCGGTTTGCCCTTCCGGATAATTGGTGATGATCACCTTAAGCGGATCCAGCACAGCCATCGTCCGCGGGGCTTTCAGCTTCAGATCCTCGCGAATGAAATGCTCCAGCATCTTCGGATCGACGGTGCCGAAGGCTTTGGAAATGCCGGTCTCAAAGATAAAAGACCGGATCGCTTCCGAAGTAAATCCGCGGCGGCGAAGCCCCGAAATCGTAGGCATGCGCGGGTCGTCCCAACCGTCAACAATGCCTTCGTCCACCAGCTTTTTCAGCTTCCGCTTGCTGGTGACCGTTTGTGTCAGGTTAAGGCGGCCAAACTCATATTGATGCGATACGTTGGGCATTTCGGTTTCGGCGATCGTCCAATCATAAAAAGGACGTTGATCTTCGAACTCGGTCGAGCAAAGCGAATGCGTTACGCCTTCAATGGCGTCCTCGAGCGGGTGAGCGAAAGTGTACATCGGATAGATGCACCACTTATCACCGGTATTATGATGGCTGGCATGCACAATGCGGTAAATGACCGGGTCGCGAAGGTTGATGTTCGGCGAAGCCATGTCGATTTTGGCGCGCAGCACCTTTTCCCCGTCCTGGAATTCCCCAGCACGCATGCGCTCGAACAGATCCAGGTTCTCTTCAATCGTACGATCGCGGAAAGGGCTGTTCTTACCCGGTTCGGTCAACGTGCCGCGAAGCTCGCGGATCTGGTCGGCGCTGAGATCGTCCACATAGGCTTTGCCCTTTTTGATCAGCAAAATGGCGCGATTGTACATTTCTTCGAAATAATCCGAAGCAAAGTGCAGCTCTTCCCAATCAAATCCGAGCCACTTCACGTCTTCTTTGATCGAGTTGACATATTCGACGTCTTCCTTCACCGGGTTCGTATCGTCAAAACGCAAGTGCGTCCGTCCGCCGAACTCGTCGGCCAGCGTGAAGTTAATCCAGATCGCCTTGGCGTGTCCGATGTGCAAGTATCCGTTAGGCTCCGGAGGAAACCGCGTGACAACGTTCTGAACTTTGCCGTTTTTCAAGTCTTCGGTAATGATATTTTTAATAAAATTGGGAGGGGTGCTGTTGTTCACCACGGTTATCAAACCTTTCGTTCTTGAATATCTGCTTAGTTTTCCCGATTTTTCTTCTTCTAAATATACCGATATCTCGCCAATAGTTCAATGCCTGAAGTCCCCTATGCATCGTTGCGCCTTCGAAGAACGATTTTTGATATGATAGGGGAGATGTGGTGACACTCTATGCCGTTTGATTTTCAGTCGCCCTTAGATACCGGATAAAGGAAATATCCGGCGGAGCATTGCTGCACCACCTAAAAGTATGGTGAAGGGACAAAGGGGGAGATTCGGAACTGGAGAAGCGGAAGCGTTCGCCTTTGCCGGTGGATTGTAACCCTTGAGAAGTAAAAAATAAAGACAATCCAGCGGCAACAGCGATCGGAAGTCCGAAACTCACCCGGCGTCCCCAACGCACCATACTTTTCATTCCCCTAACCAAAAGGAGAGAACCTCATGCCCATCAAACCCATCAAATTAACCAAAGAACAGCGGGAGACCGTCATTGCCCTGATCCAGCAGTATTTTGAAGAGGAACGAGGCGAAACGATCGGCGAACTTGCGGCGGACGGAACGCTGGATTTTTTTCTGAGCAGCATCGGACCTTATGTGTACAATCAGGCGCTTAGCGATTGCCGTCAGGTTCTGAGCCAACGGATGATGTCGCTGGAAGAAGACATTTACGCGCTTGAGGTCAAGCCCAAACGGACGAGATAATGGAAAAACGGTACAAGATGCGGAGCGAACCTCTACACCTTGTACCTCATTAGAATATCGTCCACATATCGCCCGTTCAGATAAAACTCCTCCACGAGCCTTCCCTGCTCGACAAAGCCGCAGCTCCGATAAAATGCCACGGCCTTGGGATTGGTCGCGAGCACGCGCAGGGATAATTTGTGTACTCCCTGCTCGGCAGCGAGCTCTTTGGCCTTGTCCATCAGCTTCCTGCCGATGCCCTGCCGGTGATAGTCGGGATGGATCGCAATATTAATTTCGTAGACATGACGGTTGCTCGGAAGCGGCGTCGGCGCCCCAAAACCGAGATAGCCGCAAATGCGATCGTCAATAATGGCAACGAGTTGGCTACCCGGCGGGCATTTCTGCAAATAATGCTCCCGAGAATCCCAATGGATCCTTGCCGGCGTGGTCAGCTCGTCCCATACGAGCGAGTCGAGCTCCATCAGCACCCCCGCGTCCCGCATCTCCGACAGCCGGATCGTAACCGGGTTTATCATCGCGCCTGACCTCCTTACAGTCGATGAGCTTATTTCTTCTTATTATACCTATTCTTACATCAGTCCGCTTGTACGCGACCATTCGCCTTTAACTTCCCGATTCAAAATCGCATGCAGCAGGAAAGATCCGATTGCCAGAACCGCAATGATCACCGCCAGCCAGGCCACCGGGATGAGGCCGTTCCAGTCAAAAAGCACGCCCATGGCATACGGGCCAACCACCCTTCCGGCCGCCCCCATGCCGCCGACAAGCCCCAGGTAGAAAGGCGCCCCTTTTCCCGAACGGTCCGAAATAAATGAAGGAATCGCCGGCGAAATCAGCATCTCCCCAAACGTGGTCAGCACCATCGCCAGCACCATGCTTGGATAAGTGTGAAAGCTCAGAATTGTGACGTATCCCAGCATATAAAATATCGCGCTGGCCGTCATCTGCGATTCCGCCGTCCCGGCAAAAGTCCGCTTCACCCATAACGTAAACGGCTGGCCGACAAAAATCAGCAGTCCGTTCAGCGTCCACAATATGCTGTAATTCCATTCCGGCATCCCCCGCGAGATGGTGAACGGAGACACGCCATTGTTCCAGACGCAGTTGCCAAGCCACAGAAAAAACGATCCGATGCCCATGAACAAATAGATCCGATAATACCCCATCAATTTCCAAGGGCTTTGGCCTTCCTGAACCGACTTGCGTTTTTCCAGATGCAGCTCGCCCTGGCCTTTTTGAACCTTGTTCAAATATATCCAGAAAAAAATCGCAAACGCCAGAGAAGCCACTCCGTTCGCCACAAAGCTGATATCATAGGAGATCTGCGCCAAAAAGCCGCTGAGCGCCGTGCCGAGGGCAACGCCGATATTGTTCGCTACATAAATAACGTTAAACAGTTCCCCTCTTCGTTCCGAAAAGCGGAACCCGATAAAGGCTTGAATTGCCGGCATCGACATCGCATTGAAAAACCCGACCATCGCCATCAGGAACATAAACAGATGCCAGTTATGGCTGCCGTAGGGCAAGAGGAGCAAAAACAGCGCATTCATCCCAAGTCCGCCGACAATCAGCCATTTCACGCCCAGACGGTGGTACAAGGAACCGCCCAGAAGTTGTCCGGCAATGCCGCCAACCGACATGACCAGGATCACCAGACCGGCATCCGTCACCGTTCGCCCGAGCACCTTGAACACGAACATCGTGATCAGCGGCCACATCAGAGAGCCGCCGGCGGAATTGATCAAGCTGGCGACCAGAAATACTTTGACTTCGCGCGGATATGATTGCAACCATTTCATTTTGATCTCTCCCCCTTAGCCCGCAGTTCATGACATCTGAAGTAAACTTTTTGTAAATCAACGAAAAGGAGAGCCCGCAGGGGCTCTCCGACTAGCACCGCGATAAACGGCGAAAAACGGCTTTACGTTTCCTGCCCAGATTACACTAGTATCGCTTAAAAGCGCAGCCCCGGCAAGTACATTTATTGACGCTTTACATTAACGGTGGTCGAAAAAAACACGGCTCCCCCGCCCATATCCGCAAGCCTGTCCGGAGTTAGGGCATTGGCCCTGGTACGCCGTTTCCTGCCGCCCCCCTTCCACCAGAGGCCTTGGCTGACCACGGTTCCCGGCAGCATTTTATCGGTAACGGATGCCTTAAGCTCGTAGCGGCCGCGATCGTTCCATACCTCGACGTCGTCTCCGTCGGAAATCCCGCGCGCAGAGGCATCGTCCGGATGGATCTGCAGCTGCGGATTTTTCTCCAGCGCTGCCAGTTTCTCCACATTGCCAAACGTTGAATTCAAAAAGCTGTGATTCGGCGGCGAGATGAACATCAGCGGGTAGAGCGCATTCGCTCCTGGCCGTCGTTCGCCGTCATATCCTTCTTGCAGCGGCATGTAGGTCGGCAAGGGCGGTAGTCCGGCCCGTTTCAACGCGTCCGAGTAGAGCTCGATTTTGCCGGAAGGCGTCCGCAGCTCTTCCAGATAATGCTTGCGATGTTCCATATTCAGCTTCACGAAGCGGCGCTCCTTGAGTCCTTCCAGGGAAACTCCCCGCAAATACGGATTGGACGGATGATCCAGCGCCTGGTGGATCATGTCTTCCTCGGTATCGCGGAACGCTTCTTCCTCAAAGCCCATAGCTTCCGCCAGCAGCTTGAACAGCTCCACATTGCTTTTGCTCTCGCCCCGGGCCGGAATGACCGGCTCCTGAAGCTGGATAAAATGATGCCAATACGAACCGTAGAGGTCGGTGTTCTCAAAGGTCGTGGTCGCCGGCAGAACGATGTCGGCGTATTTGGCCGTATCCGTCAGGAACAGGTCGTGAACGACCGTAAACAGATCCTCGCGCGCCAACCCCTGCTCCACCTTAACAGTGTCCGGAGCGACGACCGCCGGATTGGCGCAGTACACGAACAGGGCGTGAAGCGGCGGGTCCAGCGTCAGCAGCGCCTCTCCGATCTGATTCATGCTCACCGTGCGGGCGTACTGATTCTTCCGCAAGTCCGGGCGTTCGAGCGCCCTGGAATCCATCTTGCCGTAGGCGCCGTTCGATTTGAAGGCTCCGCCGCCGGGGACAAGCCACTGGCCGGTCAACGCAGGCAAGCAGCAGATGGAGCGGACGGTCATGCCGCCGTTGTCGTGATGCTGCAAGCCGTTGCCGATATGGATGTAAGCCGGCGAGGTTTCGCCGTACATCATAGCCAGCTTGACAATGTCTTCCTCCGGAACTCCGGTGATCACGGAAACCCGTTCGGGCGTGTACTGCTTCACATGCTCGCGAAGCTCCTCATGCCCTACGGTGTACCGCTCCAGAAACGTTTCGTCCACCAGACCGCGCGCAAACAGCACGTGCATCAGCCCCAAAGCAAGCGCGCCGTCCGTTCCCGGATACAGCGGAATGAACCAATCGGCCCGCTGGCCGGTACGGTTGCGGTGAACATCGATCACTATAAGCTGCGCCCCTTGCTTGCGGGCCTTTTCGATCAATGCGATCTGATGCATGTTGGTGCTGACCAGATTGCCGCCCCAGACCATGATCAGCTTCGCCTGAACCGTTTCCTCCGGGCTTGTGCCTCCGCCAAAACCCATCGTATATTTCCAGCCGGTATTGCCGGCGGAGTTGCAGATTCCCTGCTGCAAACGCGATGAACCAAGCCGGTTGAAAAACCGCCGGTCCATGCCGTCAACGCTGAGAATCCCCATATTTCCGTAGAAGCTGTACGGCAAAATCGATTCCGGTCCAGACTCGGATACAATCTCTTTAAACCGCCCGGCGATTTCCGCAATCGCTTCTTCCCAGGAGATGCGTTCGAATTCGCCGGCCCCTTTGGCGCCAACTCGTCTTAGCGGATGCATGACCCGTTCGGGGTGATACACGCGTTCCGCCATATTTCGTACTTTGTTGCAGATAGCCCCTTGGGTAATCGGATGATCCGGGTTCCCGGTCACCTTCACGATTTTTCCGTTTTCTTTATGAAGCAGCAAGCCGCAAGTATCGGGACAATCCAGCGGGCATACCGCCGGAAAGATTCCGTTCTCTTCGTGGATCATCTTTTCTCCCCTCCTGTTAGGCTATTGTACCACGTGTTACTCGATCTCGTATTCTTTGGGAGTACAGCCCACGATTTTTTTGAACAGAGAAGAGAAATACTTGTAATCCTTATATCCCACCTGCTCGGCGACTTCATACGTTTTCAGGTTGGTGCCGACCAGCAGTTCCTTCGCTTTGTTGATCCGCAATTGATTCAGCCAATCGATAAAGTTGGTCCCCATCTCTTCCTTGAAAATCCGGCTTAAATAATTGGGGGTGACGTAAACCTCGCGGGCGGCCCCCGCCAAGCTGATATTCTGGTTATAGTTTTCCTCCATGTACCGCAAGGTCATCTGCACAATGCTGCGTTTTCCTTTGAACATTTTTTCGTCTAGAGCGGTTTTGGCGGAAGAATGTGCTTCTTTCAGCTTTGAAACATGGTCAACGACGGAGCTTGCTCCAATAAATATTCTCAACCGCAAATACTCGCCGACCTTGGCGATAATGTTCCGGCAAAGCGTATCCGCATCAAAAGCACTCCCCTTCTCAATGCCGATAACTCCGACGACCTGCTCAAATCCGTCATGGCATAAAAATCCCGAGGCGGTGCGATGGATGATTTCTTCGGCTATGTTGGCAATCGCAAAGCGGAACAGTTCCTGTTCGCGAGCGCTGCGTTTATCCGCGGCGATCCCGAAATCGTCCATCGCGATCATCATAACGATGAGGTCGCAGCTATCCCAGCGGATGGGCAGGCTCAGCACTCCCATTTGATGCTGCAAATCTTCATTTGGGGGAAGCGGACCCTCCAACAGCTTGTGCAGGAACCGCGATTTGAGCTGAGGCAGGCTTTCATAGAGCAGCGAATCCGCCGCCGCGAGGCTGGACTTGTACCGTTCTTCCTCGCGAATCTCCTTTGTTATCCGCTCCAAAGCGGCAATCAGCTCTTCCGCCGCAACCGGCTTTAACAGATAATCGCTGACCTTCATCTTCATCAGTGTTTTGGCGTAAGAAAACTCCTCATATCCGCTCATCACTAAAATTTTGCAGTCAGGAAGGAACCTCCGTAAACGATCCGACAAAACAATGCCGTCCATGACCGGCATGCGGATATCCGTCACCACGATATCGGGCTTAAGCGCCAGCGCCTTTTCAAGAGCAACCTCGCCGTTGCCGGCTTCGCCCACGATGGTGAGCTCGCAGGCTTCCCAATCAATGCAGTTTCGCATCCCTTTTCGGACCGTCGGTTCGTCATCGACAAGCAATAATTTGTACATGTTCAGTCACCTCTCTTATAACTGCTGTGAATCCCGGATAAGCGGCTGTGTGACTGTGACCGTCATGCCTTCGCCGGGGGCGGTCTGGAAAGACAAACCGTAATCGCTGCCGTAGTAGATTTGAATTCGGTCGTTTACGTTGCTGATGGCAAATCCATGCCGGCCGCCCCTCGTCTTGTGCAAATATTCATATACTTCGCTCTGCACCGCGCCGGCCCCATCGTCCCGAATGACATAGATCAATTTGTCGTTTCGTTCAAAAATCCGGATGTGCACCGTACCCTCTCCACCTTTTTGTTCAATCCCATGCAGGATCGCATTTTCAACCAGAGGCTGCAAAATCAGTTTAACCACCTTGCAGTCGAACAGGCTCTCATCCACTTCCATCGTAAACCGCACCGCTTCTTCAAACCTTTTTTGCTGTATCGTGAGATAAAGGTTCAGATGCTCGACTTCTTTTTGGAGGCTCGTGAATTCATTGCCGCTGTTCAAGCTTAGTCTGAATAATTTGGAGAGAATCTGGATCAGCTTTGCGCTTTCTTCGGCGTGTTCAAGCTTGTTTGTCCAGTAGATCATATCCAGCGTATTGTACAGAAAATGCGGGTTGATCTGCGCTTGCAGCGCTTTCAATTCGGCTTCCTTTTGTTTAATTTGCACCGCCAGCACCTCATTTACCAACTCATCCAGTTTGGCGGACATTTTGTTGAAGCTCGCGGTAAGAAGCGCTACCTCGTCATTTCCCGATACGGGAAGGTTCACCTTGAAATTCTCGTTTTGGATTTGACCCGTGGCCTTTCGCAGCAGTTTCAGCGGCTGCAAAGTTTTCACCGAAAAATAGATCATCGCGAAAATGCACAATATGATGCTGAGCAATATCGAAAGCAAAGTGATGTTGCGAATTTTGGTAATGTCCTGGGACAAATCCCGAACCGGAGTCAGATTGACGAGCCTCCAGCCCGAAAAGGACAGATCATGAAAAAAGACCATGTATTGATTTCCGTCGATCTGTTTGTTGAAATACCCGCTTTTCCCCGTAAAAAGGCGGTCTGTGGAAATGCCCTCCAAAGACGAGCCCAGCCGGGATTGATCCAGTGACGAAACAATCGCGTGATTTCCTTCCACAATCAGATAATCGCTGTTTTTGCTGAGCAGCTTTCCTCTGAAAACATCGGTGATATCGGATTCAAGAATATTGATTTTCAAAATGGCCAGGTTGGAGGAGAGGTCATCCGTGTCTTTGATCATTTTGACGTAAGAGAATACACTCCGCTTTCTGCCCGCGTAATCCGTGATCGTGTCTTTCATCATGATCCCTCCGCCGCGAAGCTGCAGCAGCCGTTCCCTTAATTGGGCGTCGATCGTATTTTCCGCTCCGGCGGAGTCGAATACAAGACCGTTAAACGCCTCCAGATATATGGAATGGATTCTCGTATTGAACGCAAGATAATTATGGATGAATCGCTGCACCGACAGCTGGGTACCCGGATTTTGGGCGATTTCATAGTTTGAAAGCCGCAAATAATCCATAAACTCCGTGTTTTGCAGCAGATAAACCGAAGAATTCTCCATATCCTGAAACACCAAATCGATATTGTCCGAAACCTGCTCTACGGTATTCAAATTGGACTGGCTGACCTGCTTGGTCACCAGATTGATGGACTCCGTATAAGACAATCCCACAATCAGGATCAGCGGAATGACGGAATTGACAAAGGAAATCAGGATAAACTTGGTCTGAAGACTGAAAAATTTCGGCAAACGCTTGGCCCCCCTAAATCCGGACTCGCTAAACTGTACCTTCTGAATCTTCCCTTCTATAAACCATCATATATCCACTCGTCCTCAAATCAAATGCTCAAGACAAAGTGTGTATATTTGCTGGATAAAATCATAATTTCGTCACCTTGTGAGAAAAACAGTACAAAACCTATAATCACATTGAACCAACTCAATTTAAGAGGTTGAACACGCACTTTAAGGAGGATCTTCATGAAAAAGCATCGTTACTTTGGTCTCTTCGTTTCATCTCTGCTCACAGTAGCATTGCTGGCAGGATGCCAGCAGTCGTCATCTTCGCCGAACTCTTCTTCTTCGGCCGGCTCCGATTCGCCGAAAGCGGCCGAACCTGTAACAGTAAAAATAATGACCCTGTGGCCGGAAGACAGCACGGAAACGATCGCCACCTCCGTTCGGGCGCGCCTGAAGCAGTTCCAAGAGGAGCATCCCGACGTCGTCATCGAGGAGGAAGCCATCGGCGACCAAACGGCCTATTACACAAAGCTGAAGACGCTGGCCGCATCCAACGATTTGCCGGATCTTTTCGTAAGCAAAGGCTCCGAGCTCTCTATGTTCGCGCAAAACGGAGTGGTCGCCTCGCTGGACGAAATTCTGGATGCCGACACGGCTTGGCGCGACGGATACATTCCTTCTTCCTTCAACGACCTGAGCTATAATGACAGCGTTTACGGCATCCCTTATTCCATGCTCAGCACGCACGTCATTTATTACAACTCGAAGCTGCTGGCGGATGCGGGTTATCAAAGTTTTCCGGCCACATGGAGCGAGCTGCTGGATTTGGTCGACAAACTCAAGGCTAAGGGCATTACCCCTATTGCGCTTGGCAACAAAGAACAATGGGTAGCCGATTCCTGTATTCTCAGCACGCTGGGCGACCGGTTTACGGGTTCCGACTGGTTTAACAGCATTGTGAACAAAAAGGGAGCCAGCTTTAAAGATCCGGATTTTGTGGCATCGCTCACCGCTTTGCAGGATCTGAGCAAGGCCGGCGCGTTTAACGCGGATATGAACAGCATCACCGGCGACCAGTCCAAAACCCTTTATTACAACGGCAAAGCCGCCATGTTCATGGACGGAAGCTGGGCGATCGGCGCCATGACCGAAAGCGCTCCCAAAGATATTTACGACGTTACCGAAGTGGCCGTACTCCCATCCGTAGACGGAGGAAAGGGCAATCCGCAAGCCATGTCCGGCGGATCGGGTTCCGGGTTCGCGGTCGGCGTCAACGGCTACAAAGACAAGAAAGACACCATCGCCGCCATTTTGAAATATGCGCTTGGCGAGGAATATTCGAAGGCGATTTCGGCGAAAGGCGAGCCGACCGCGTTCCCGGTCACCGATTACGATAAAACCAATGTGTCGCCGCTGGCCGTGAAATATGCCGAAATGTCCAGCAAGCTGGAGTTCTCGCCGATCTATGATTCCTTCCTCAATCCGGCCTTAATTAGCACGATCAACGCAGGACTTCAAGAGCTTCTGATCCAAGCCACCTCGCCGGAAGAATTGGCGGACCGGATTCAAAAGGAATATGAAAGAAACTAAGCTTTAGAGAGACAAACGAGGACTGGTGCCGCCTGCTTGAAATTCAAAAGGCGGCACCGGCCATTGATCAGCAACGAGGAGGGAAAACATCTTGCATCACAACTCTCTTACCGGCGGTCCCCGCAAATCCGTTCTGGCAGCTTTATTGATTCCCGGTATCGCCATTTATGTTTTTATTACGATTATCCCTTTGTTTACCGCCTTTGGATACAGCTTGACCAACTGGACCGGAGGCCCGAAAAAAGAGTTCATTGGCATGGAGAATTACCGGACGCTTTTAAGCGACTCGGTATTCTGGCAATCCTTCGGCAATAATCTCATTATCGTCTTCGGCAATATGGTCGTTCAAATGGGAATCGCCTTTTTGCTTACGGTCCTGTTCATGTCCAAAGCCATGCGATTATCAAGCTTTCATCGCACCGTCATTTTTTTGCCTGCTGTATTGTCGGCCGTTGTCGTAGGTTTCATCTGGCAGATGATCTACTCGAACGATTACGGCATTCTGAACGCTATTCTGCGCGCCCTCCATTTGGACGGATGGATACAGCTCTGGCTGGATGACCCGGACAAGGTGATCTACTCCGTTACCGTCCCTTTGATATGGCAATACCTTGGGGTTCCGCTCATGATTTTCATGTCGGCTGTACAAGGGGTCTCCAAAGATATCTATGAAATGTGCGAGCTGGATGGAGCGGCCGGCTTCAAAAAAGCTATGTATATAACGTTTCCTTTGATTTACGATTCCATAAAAGTAGCGATCATGCTGAGCATTTCCTCGAATATGCTGGTGTTCAGCCATATCCTGGTGATGACGGGCGGAGGTCCCGGGACGCACTCCATGGTGCTGGCTCTGTATGCCTATAATACCTCCTTTACCAAAATGCAATTCGGTTACGGCAGCGCGATCTCCATCGGGATATTCGTGCTTAGCTTCGGATTGGTCATGCTGTTCAAAATGCTGGCGGAGGCGAGACAAAAATGACTTCTTCTACGATCACGACTCCCCGCAAAGCGATCCGGCTGTTTGGGAGCACGATTTTCAACATCTGCATGTTGATCTTTTCCGTCGGTTGCATTTTTCCGATCCTGTGGATTATGTACTCCTCCCTGAAGACGAAAGAGGAGTTTATGCTGAACATCGTTTCGCTGCCGAAAAACCCTCAATTCGGCAATTATTATAAGGCTTTTGTCGAGGGAGGAATGTCTTCGTATTTTTTAAACAGCGCGTTCAATACCGTGCTTACGGTGATTTTGGTTATTCTCTTCGCGTTCAGCATCGGGTATGTTCTGGCCAGATACCGTTTCAGAGGCCGCAACGCCATCTACACACTGTTTATCGCCGGCATGCTGATCCCCGTCTATTCGCTGATCGTACCGTTGTTTGTCCAGTTTAAGACGCTGAATTTGTACAATCATCTCGGAACATTGATCCTCCCCTACGTGGCGCTCCGGCTTCCGCTTTCGATTTTCCTGTATGAAAGCTTCGTCCGGACGGTTCCCGTCGAGCTTGACGAAGCCGCCTATATCGATGGGGCCAATACGTTTTACACCATGTTCCGGATCATCTTCCCCACTTGTCTGCCCGTCACTTCAACCGCGTTGATTCTATCGTTCCTTGATACATGGAATGAATTTCCGTTTGCGCTGACATTGATCACCGACCAAGGGCTTAGAACGCTTCCGGTGGGCCTGACCAGCTTCAACGGGCAGTATACGACGGATTATACAACCCTGATGGCCGCATTGGTACTTTCCATTCTGCCGGTTATCATCATTTATCTGATATTCCGCAACAAGATTATCCAGGGCATGACCGCTGGGGCCGTAAAGGGCTAATCATTCACAGGAGGAAAACTTAATATGCCGCTACAGAGATATTCGCAAAACCCCATTGTCGTTCCGGGAATCCATGATTTCAGAAAAGTGGCCGTGTTCAATCCCGGCGTCATTCACCATAATGGCGAGTTTCTTATGTATGAACGCGCGGCAGGGAGCCTTCGGCCGTTTCAAACGAGCATCGGATTGCTCAGAAGTACCGATGGCGTCCAATTCCAGCCCGTTTCCGACAAACCGATATTCACGGGTGCCGATCTCGGTTTTCCGAAGGGCTCCGTCGAAGACGCGCGCATCGTCAAAATCGATGAGACTTTCTACATGTGTTATGCTCTGCAGCCGTATGGCTTTGATTGCTGGCCGACAGGCGTCGCCGTGCCGGACTATTATCCGGAGCATTATCCGGAATGGGAGGCAACGGGAACACAGCCGATGATTACGCGCTCGGGCATCGCCGTCTCCAAGGACGGGGTTCATTACGAGCAGTTGTGCTATACGACTCCTGCGGAGATTGACGACCGGGACAATGCCCTCTTTCCCGAGAAGATAAACGGCAAGTTTGCTCTGCTGCGGCGCCCTATGCAGTACGTAGGGCAACAATACGGCACCGACAGACCAGGAATTTGGATTTCTTATTCCGAGGATCTGCAAGAATGGACGTCGCCCGAACTGGTTGCCGTATCCGAAAACCCGCAGTGGGAAGGCCTTAAAATCGGCGCCGCCGCAACGCCGCTCAAGACGGAAAAAGGCTGGCTGGTACTATATCACGGGGTGGATTCCAACTCCGTTTATAGAGTGGGCGCGTTACTGCTGGATCTTCACGATCCGCGGCGGGTTATCGCCAGAACCAAAAATCCGATTATGGAGCCTGAAATGCACTATGAAAAATTCGGTCTTATTATCAACAATACCGTCTTTCCTACGGCTAACCTGATCGTTAACGACGAGATTTACATCTATTACGGCTGCTGCGACACCAGCATTTCGCTGGCCACGATTCCCGTGCAGGAAATGCTTGACCTGGTTCTTGGAAATTGATCCGCCATCCCGCTGATACTCATGCCAAAAAGGGCTGTTCCTCCGTGCGAACGGAAGAACAGCCCTTTAGCGTAAATCGATCCAGAAATAACGTGATTCCTATGTCGGCGGTACCTCCATTGCTAAGGGTACCTCATAAAATAGCGGAACGTTATGGTCTTATTTCCCGAGTACAAGCGTGGTTCTCTTCAATAAGGGAATTTATTGGCCTTATTTGTGGGCAAACAGCGCAATAAGCGGCCATTTCCCGGCGATTCGGGAAAATAACGCCATTTTTGTCCTCTATTTCACGAAAAACGAGCGATATTCCCAAAATAGCACCATTTATTTCCCTTATATCTTCTTCATAGTTTGCAGCAGGTTAATTAGGGCTGTTACCCAGCCCAAAGTCTCCCCGCCATCCTCACGTTTTTACGGGAATCTTCTGCTAGTGATGCAATTCGGTCGCAGATGACGACGCATGCTCGGCGGGCGAAGCCGATTTATCCTTCAAATAGGCCGCCCAATAAGCTGCCGCGACGAACAAACCGCCGCCCACCAGGTTGCCAAGCCAAACCGGAACAAAGTTTTTAAGGTATTCGCCCCAGGAGAAATAACCTTCAAAAATAGCCGCGGGAATGATGAACATGTTTGCCACAACGTGCTGGAATCCGATGGCGACAAATGCCATGGTCGGGAACCAGATGCCGAGGATTTTGCCGCTCATATTGTCCGCGCCGTAAGAGAGCCACACGGCCAGAGCCACCAGCCAGTTGCAGCCGATGCCGGAGATAAACGCCTGTAAGAAATTATCGTCCAGTTTATGTCCCGCCATTTCGACGAGTTTATCTAAATACGGTCCGCTTGCCGTCAAACCGACGACATGACCGAAAAAGAATGCTACGAACAATGCGCCCACAAAGTTGCTGAGCGTGATCAGAATCAGGTTTTTGACGACCTCGCCGGTATTGATTTTCTTGGCCATACGCGCCAGAGGCACCGCCATCATATTCCCCGTCAACAACTCGCCGCCCGCGAGCAATACCAGGATGAGGCCAATCGGGAACAACGCCGCGCCGATAAAGGTGGCAAAGCTGCCCCATTCCTTCGGTGCGCTTGCGATAACCCGAATATCCAGCAGGAACCCGAGAGCAATAAAAGCCCCGCCCAAAAATCCAAGAATAAGTACGGTCAATAACGGATTGTGCGCTTTCTTGATGCCGTTCTCCACTGTAACTTCCGCAATCTGCCCAGGTTTATAATAAGCCATGGTCTTGTCTCCTTTTTGAATCTCTTTATTTATTAGGCCCTTCTTTCCGTGATGCTTGCCGACCGAATATTATTGTAACGTGCCTCATCCCCCCGAAAAGTAACAAAGATCACGATAGCGTTATTAATATGGCGGAAGAATTCACAAGTTTTGTTAAAAAAACAGCCGGCGAAAAGAATACGTCTCGCATATTCTATCGCCGGCTGCTGCCCTGAATCTGCTGTGCACCGAAGCCAAAACCGCTTTGTCAGCCGCGAACGGCCGCACGGAGGGAAACTTCCGGCAGCGCCCCGAGGCCTGCGCTGTTGAGGAAATTCCAAGGCTTGTTGTAATGCGGCTGGAAGAAGAAATCAACAAAAGCGAGCTCTTCCATCGTCATGCCGTTTTGGATGCAGACCGAAATCGTATTGATCGATTGCGTCAAGTCCGCTTTGGACATCAGTTGCGCACCCAAAATACGCCGGGTGCTCTTTTCATAAACCACCTTGAGCTTCAGCGGCTCGTGGGTAGGCATAAATTCGGGACGGTAATGATCGTTCACCATGGTTGCCTCGGCCTCGATGCCCGCCTCTTTGGCCGAAGCTTCCGTCAGCCCCGTAGCGGCGATGTTGTCCTCGTAGATTTTGATGCCCGAGGTTCCTTGGGTTCCCAAATATTTAACGTTTGGCTCTATCAGATTGCGCGCGGCGAGCGTGCCCATCCGTACCGCATTGGTCGCAAGCGGAATGTACGCATGTTTCCCGGTAGGGTTATAAAATACGGCACAGCTGTCTCCGGCCGCAAAAACATCCGGCGCGCTGGTGCGCATATATTCGTCCACGATGATCGCGCCGTTCTCCAGCATGTCCACCTGGCCTTTGAGCAGACCGGTATTCGGACGGAAGCCGATGCACAAAATGACGAGATCCGCAGCATATTGGCCATGATCGGTTACTACTTTCGACACATTTCCGCCTTTTCCTTCGAATCGGGTCACTTTCTCGCCCAAGGCCAGGGTAATGCCTTGTTCACGAAGCGATGCTTCGATCGTGTCGGTGAATTCGGCATCCAGGTATTTGCTAAGGATCCGTTTCTCCGCGTCAATCAGCGTCACCTGTTTACCGTTCATCTGGAACGCTTCAACCAGCTCGACGCCGATGTAACCTGCGCCAACGACGACGATGGACTTGGCCTGAGCCGCTTTTTCAATAATGGTGTTGGAATGATTGAAGTTTTTGGACAGCAGGATGTTCTCCAGTTCAATGCCTTCGAATTTCGGAACAATCGGCCATGATCCGGTCGTCACGATCAATTTGTCGAAATGGTCCTCGAACTCTTCCCCGGTTTGCAGGTTGCGGGCGCGAAGTTTTTTGTCCGAAACATCGACATCGATGACTTCATGCTGCATTTTCGTTTTGACGCCAAGCTCCGCCAGCTTCTCCGGCGAAGAATAGAAGAGCCCCTGCGGATCCTTCACCGTTCCTCCGACATAAAGCGCGATGCCGCAGGACAGAAAAGATATGTTGTCGTTCCGTTCGTATACGGTAATTTCCGCCTCCGGATAAAGATTAGCCGTATTTACGATGGCTGCCGTTCCTGCATGGGTACATCCGATCACTGCTACTTTCATGATGTTTCCTCCTCCAATATCTCTGTTTTAATAAAAAAGTTGTTTTTATCTGGATTATTTGTGAAAACCATCACTTAATATCTTGCGATATTGTGAAATTATTCACCTGATACCGTTATTATAGTGTGACATTTTTCACATTGCAATAGCTAATTTGCCGGTTTTAAAAATATTCACAATTTGAAGCAATGATAAAAACCTTCGGAGCATCTCCAAAGGCTGCTTTATTCGCGGTATATGAGCTTGGTAGCCCACACAAATGCGCTCATGCTTAAGACTTTTGGGCAGCTGCGGCAATTGCTGCGACGATTTCCGCACGTTTGGCTTCTCTTTCCGCCTTGGACAGCTTCGGACAGCCATAGCAGTATCCGTAACCCGTGTCAGTCCGGTAAGCCAGGCAGCAGCTGGGTCTCATACGGGTTTTTTCGCCGGGTCGATAAGGATCGTCCAGCCAAATCGCTTTCGTGTCAAACGGATTGCGTTTAAGTCCAAACCATGCCGCAGGCAGGCCCTTGAGCAGATATTCACAATCCTCCAAGAGCCGTTCTCGCTGCACTTCATCCTCCAACCCTGCTGCAATGGCGCTCACGTAATATTCTATTCCCAAAGGAAGCTGAGCCCATAGCTGGGTAATCGGCAGCTTGGAAACCCTTGCCGCCGTCTCCATCACAGGGCGCAGGGTATCCTGATAGAACAAGCCAAGCTCCCGCTCCCTGAGCAAGGTTCGATCTAGTTCCGGCCAAACGGTCTCCTCGGGGGTTTTCAACACAAAAAAGACCCTCGGATAGTTGTTCACCTCGGCAACGTGAAGCGTCAGATTGTCCAGTGAGAAGTCAAGCTTGCCTTCGGTCAGCGACACCATATACTGCACCGCCGTACAAACAACACGCCAGCTCGCCGAGAAGTAAGTCGCCGCTACCTGGATATCCTGTCCCTTGATGCAGTCTTGATAAAACTCCAGAAACCGCCGCAATTGCTCGTGATCCTTAAGTCCAATTGCCGGGACACGATACAGCGCATCTCCCCGTTCCTCGGTGACGATGCCAAGCTGCTGATTCAGCAAATGATAATCGATATGCATAACCTTAACCTCCGCCGGCTAATTGGCAGACCGATTCAGAATCGTGAGCGGAACGGCTTTCCCTTTCCGCCCTGTTCCTTCGGCCGCGGCGCGGTACAACTCATAAGGAAGACACAGCGGCACCCCGCTGCGGGGGTCGGTAACGATGTCGGCCTCGATGCCGAACACCTCGCGCAGCACCTCCGAGGTCACAACCTCTTCCGGCGTTCCCGAAGCTACGGCCTGCCCCTGCTTAATCGCGATCATATGGTGGGCGTAACGAGCCGCATGATTCAGATCATGGACCACCATTACAATCGTGCGCTGCGATTCGGCGTTCAATTCCTCCAGCAGCTGCAGCACTTCGAGTTGATGGGCCATATCCAGAAACGTCGTCGGTTCATCCAGGAAAAGAATATTCGTCTGCTGGGCAAGCGCCATTGCGATCCACGCCCGTTGACGCTGGCCGCCGGACAACTGCTCCAGGGACCGGTCGCTAAACTCTCCCATCTTGGTCGCTTCGAGCGCCCATTCCACGATTTGGCGGTCCTCCGCCTTTAATCCGCCAAAGCCTTTTTGATGGGGGAAACGGCCGTACGAGACAAGCTCATAAACCGTCAAGCCTTCCGGAGCGGTGGGATTTTGGGGAAGGATGGCCAATTGCTTGGCAACCTCCCTCGTGGATTGCTTGTGGATCGACTTGCCGTCCAGCAGCACGCTCCCCGATTTAGGCTGCAGGATCCGGGCCATCGTTTTCAGCACCGTGGATTTACCGGAGCCGTTGGCACCAACCAGAGCCGTGATTTTCCCCTCCGGAATCGAAATATTCAAATCCTCGACGATCAGCCGGTCTTCATAAGCAATATCCAAATGGGATGTCTTTAGCGTAGCCATGGCTCTCTTCCTTTCCGCATGCGGCCGTGATATGGATTTATCGTTGAGCAGAGTTGTCGAAGCTTCCGTGCAGCAATCTCCTGGGCTTCCAAGCTGTGGAGCTTCCGAATTCCCGAGCTTCCAAGCGGCGATCGCGCGGTTCATCTCTGCTTCATCATAACTTCATCTTTATCTATTAAAGATACTGATAATCATTATCATTTGTCAACCTGAATTTGATCCGCTCTTCTTGACGAAGCCAGGGCCACCGATCCAACCCATCCCCCAAACGTGGGGTGTTCCAAGACTATAAGCCTTAACAGTTCGGCCGAAGGGATTCTTATCCTCCTTCATGCTAAGCTTATCCAGCACAATATCATGGCTTTTCTGCTCTAGAATATACTTGCGGATCGTGGCTTCGTTTAGACCAGGCGTGCTGCACTTACGTAGTAAACTTTCACTCAGAAGTGTGACGATTCCGCACTTATATTTTCAGATTTGCAAGGGAAACTCCTCTGTTTTGAGTTGACCATCCCAACACGGGCAATTAACTGAGATGAAAAAAATACCTGCAAAAGTGCAGCTATTTTAGCGTTAATTGGCCTATACAGGGTAATTTACAGAGTTGAAACCCCACGAAATAACTGCATTTTTGCAGTAATGTAGTCAATCACCATCAAAGTATGAGATCAAAAGTTCAGCCTCGGGCGAAAAAGCTGCCAGACCGGACTTCTGGCTTTTAGGCAAAATTAAGTAAGTGCCTGCCGTTCTGCGAAAATAAAGTGTTAGTCTGAAAAATAAGGTTGTAAACTAATTGACCATATCCCTTAAGCTTCCGGTGAATGATCGATTCAACGGCGATGACAGCGGCTAACCGTGTGGCCAAGAACAAGTTTCAGTTGACCTGCAGGCTAATACTTTATTTTATAAGTTAACGGGCTGAAGCCATAACCTAAAAAGGACGCCCGCAGGCGTCCTCTATCCGTTCTAAAGAATTTTTTTCAGCAACTAAAGTCGTTATTTGGAGCTGGATTCCGAGCCGGCTACCGGAACGGCATCGTAATATTCCTCGAACGTAATTCCCCGCTCGGCGATATCGGCGGCGATCTCTTTCCCCACATACCGGATATGCCAAGGCTCGTATTTGTAGCCGGTAATATCTTCTTTGCCTTCGGGATAACGAATAATAAAACCGTATTCAGTCGCATGCTCGCCCAGCCATTTCGCTTCCTTCGTATCTCCGAAGCAGCTTTCAGCGGCGCATTTGCCGTCGCTGCCGGAAACGTCGATGGCAAGGCCCGTCTCATGCTCGCTGTAACCCGGCACGGCGCTGTAGGTTTTGGCTTTCTCCTCGCCGTCCTTTTCGACGTAACGGTTAAACAGAGATTTTTGCGTGCTGTAGGAGCGATAGGCAGAAACGCCGGCTAAATAAATGCCGTCCTTTTCCGCGCCGTCGAACAGCTCTTTCAGCGCGGCAGCCGCTTCCTTGCGCATCATCCGTTTTTCGATTTTCTCGGAGAAGGTGAAACGGACATCGGGATATACGAGATCCTTCGGCTCGTAGTCGTCCGGCAAGCCGAACTGCTTGTTGATCAGAACGGCGATGCTGTCCGGATCGGTCTCGGCGGATTTGTCCACGTTCTTGCCGCCGTCGTCGGAAGCGGCATTACCCGACCCTTGCTGATCCTGTCCCTGATTCGCCTGATCGTTCTGGCCGTCCGTGGAATTGGAATCGTTCGTTGTCCCCGTATTCGCTTCCCCGTTATTGCCTCCCGTATTATTTGCTCCGGCATCCGCGCTCGTATTCGGCGTATTGGCCGGCGGCTCCGGCGATGTATTGCTCGCGCATCCCGCAACGAGAGCGGCCGCCACGAAAAGCGCAAACGCCAACGTCAGAGCTTTTTTCCTGTTGTTCATTACCTTTCCTCCCACCATATTGTGCTAGATAAACATTGAATTACAGTCGTCTTCTGTATTTACATCCAATAAACGTACGAATCCGCTCATAAGTTACATGGAAATACGCACCTTCCGGGATCGCTTATCATAAGCCAAGCCAGGGCGGTCCGTGATAACGGGACCGCCCTGGCTTTTGGCGCGCTGCGAGCATCAGCGCCCGCGGCGGCCTCCGCGCTCGCCGCCGCCGCGACGTCCGTCCTGAGCGCCGCCTCGCCCGGACGACGAACCGTCCCGGCCGCGTCCCGCGCCGCCGCTCCGGCGGTTATCCCCGCCGCGTCCGCCGGCGCGGGCTGCTCCGGAAGCCGCTCCGGCGGGCTTCCGCCGTCCCCGGCCCGCCTCGCCGTCGACGGCGTGCCGGCCTGGTTTGGCCTTGCCGCGCTCAGCTCCGGCTGCCCCGGCGGAGCCTGCGGCTCCGGCCCGGCGCCCCGCCGATGCGGCCGGCTTCCGCTGCTCGCCGCCCACCGCGGCGAGGCCGTTTTTATCGTAGCGCTGCCGCTCCATGCGCAGATTGATGCCGCGCTCGATATTACGCAGCGCGTCGATGTCCTTCGGCGCGACGAACGTCACCGCGACGCCTTTCTCTCCGGCGCGGCCGGTGCGGCCGATGCGGTGGATATAACTGTCGACATCATGCGGGATGTCATAGTTGAACACATGCGTCACGCCCTCGACGTCGATGCCGCGCGCGGCAACGTCCGTCGCGACGAGCAGCTCCAGCTTGGCGTCGCGGAAAGCGCGCATCACCTGTTCCCGCTTCGACTGGGACAGGTCGCCGTGCAGCTCGTCCGAGGCGAAGCCGGCCTCTTGCAGCGCTTCGTTCAGCGTGCTGGCCCGCCGTTTCGTCCGGCAAAAAATCACCGCCAAATACGGGCGATGTTTGCGAATCATGTCCTTCAGCGCATCCTGCTTCGTCCGGTCGGTACACTCTACGACGATCTGCTTGATCGCGTCAAGCGTGACCCGGGAAGTTTCCGCGATGCGGATGTCCCGCGGCCGGTTCATATAGGTTTTGGCCAGTCTTTTAACATTATCGGGCATGGTTGCCGAGAACAGCATCGTTTGCCGGCTTCTCGGAACGAGCCGGATGATCTCCTCCACTTCGGCAAGGAAGCCCATATGCAGCATTTGGTCGGCTTCGTCCAGCACCAGCAAGCGCACGGACCCGAGCGTCAGGGAGCCCCGCCGCAAATGGTCGAGCAGCCGTCCCGGCGTACCGATGACAAGCTGGGCGCCGTTTTGCAGCTTGCGGAGCTGACGTTCCACGTCTTGACCGCCGTAAGCTGCCAGGACGGACAGACCTTCGCGGGCCGACGCCAGTTTGCGGGCCTCAGCCGTAATTTGAATCGCCAACTCGCGCGTCGGCGTGATGATCAGCGCCTGCGCGTCAGGCCGGTCGGCGCGGATTTTTTCTAGAATCGGAAGCAGAAACGCCAGGGTTTTGCCCGTGCCGGTCTGCGCCTGAACCATCACGTCCTCCCCAGCGAGCAGAACAGGAATCGCCGCCTCCTGTACGGGGGTAGGTGTCACAATGCCTTGTCCTTGCAGGGCTTGAAGAAAAACGGGCGATAGGCCCAGGTTTTGAAAAGTTGTCAACAGGATTCACCTCATATTCTATTAAGAAAGCCTTCTTATTGTAGCAGACAATACGGAAAAATGCTTATCGGCCTGAGCCGGCCGTTCGCCGCTTAAAATCTTCCCGAGCGAAAAATAGAATAAAGCAGCCAGAGAACCATCAGCGCCGCCACGACGAAACCGACTTCAATGGCCGGGAAATTCCAGAGCAGCGTGGGTTTTCGCGTCAGAGAGGAGCCGATGATAAGTCCGACCATAATAATGCTGAAGGCGAGCAGGACGAGGCTGAAAGCCAACCGGTTTCCGATTTGGTCCATCTTTCGCAGGAAATGCTCCAATTCCGGTAAATCCATCTCCACTTTTACCTTGCCTTTACCGAGCAGTGTGGACAACCTCCGAACCTGCTGCGGCAGTTCGGTCAGCGACTCCGTCAAATCGGCGGCCCCTTCCAGCAGCTTCTTCCCGATTCTGCGGGTTCCGTACTTCTCCCGGAGCAGCTTGCGCCCGAAGGGTTCCGCCATGTCCAGAATACGCAGATCCGGATCCAGGCCA
The DNA here is from genome assembly GCF_056171975.1 of Paenibacillus terrisolis. NCBI lineage: Bacteria > Bacillati > Bacillota > Bacilli > Caryophanales > Paenibacillaceae > Paenibacillus > Paenibacillus terrisolis. The sequence goes on from NZ_JBKFGG010000029.1 coordinate 74,166, forward strand.
AGCGCCACTCCCTCGACCGTCAGCAGCGCTTTACCGAGCAAGAGCAAATCCGGCGGTAAAACGATGCTATGCTGCTGGGCAGCGGCAAACAAATCGTTCAGCGCTTGTCCTACGCGAATTTTGGAAAAAGGAATATCGTAATACCGCTCCCGCAGCCGTTCGAGATCTCTCCGGAGTCCGGCGGTCTCCTCCGCTTCTTCCAGCAGTCCCATTCGCAAAATCGCCCGCGTCATCCCCTCCGTGCTTCGCTGCATAAGGGCGATCACGAGCCAAGCGAGATGGTCTTTCATTTCGCTGCCAAGCCGCCCGACCATCCCGAAGTCGATAAACGCCAAATCTCCCCGCTCCGTAACGAGCAAATTGCCCGGATGCGGATCGGCATGAAAAAATCCTCCGTCAAACACTTGATGAAGCAGCGCGTTAACCAACCTTTGGGCGATTTCTTTCGGATCAAAGCCATTCTCCCGCATTTTGTCCGGTTGATTGAGGTGAACGCCGTCCACGAAATCCATCGTCAGCACTTTGGACGATGTGCAGTGCCAATAAACGCGCGGAATATAGATGCCCTCCATGCCTTCAAGCTGCATGCGGATCTTTTCCATATTCCGACCCTCATAACTGTAATCGAGCTCCGCTTGAATCGAACGTGAGAACTCCTCTACCATTTGCGGAATCTGATAGCGGCTTACCCAGGACCACCTTTTTTTCGCAAGCGCCGTCAAATGTCGCAAAATATCCAAATCGCGTTCAATCTGCGGTATGATCCCGGGACGCTGGATTTTGATCGCCACCAGTTCGCCGGTCTTCAGCTTCGCCTTGTGCACCTGACCGATCGACGCAGCGGCCAGAGGCACCTCCTCAAACCTGCTGAGCAGCTCTTCGGCGGGCATCTCCAGCTCTTGCTCCAGAATGATCCTCGCCTCCTCTGCGGGAAAAGGAGGCACCTGATCCTGCAGCTTAACGAGTTCGCGAATGATAGGTTCAGGGAGCAAATCCGAGCGGGTGCTGGCTAACTGGCCCACCTTCACGAACGTCGGACCCAACTCCTCCAGCACAAGCCGGATCCGCTCAGCGAGCGTTCTACTCTCCGGAATCTCCTTGTGCCGCAGCCGCCGAATCGGTGCGGACACAAGGCGCGTCAACCCGATTTCTTCGGCCATATAACCAAAGCCATGGCGCCCCAGCGCCATGGCGATTTCCCGATAACGCCCGGTATGGCGGACACGAATGCTCATGACCTATGGCTGCTGCAGCTCGGAGAGCTTAATTTCCAGCTCCGCCACCCGCCGTGTCAGATCCTCTACTTCTTTGCTGGTGGCGAATCCCATGTTCTGCAGCGCAGATCTGACCTGTTCGTTGATCATTTCCTTGAACCGGCTTTGCTCTTCCGCACCCTTGTCAATCAGCCGTTCCACCATCTGCTTCGACTCGGAAGGCGCCAATTCGCCGCGTTTAACCAATTCATCCACGACGCTTTCGATTTTCTCCTTGCTGACCATCGTAAGACCCCATCCCAAGGAGACTGCTTTTTTCAAAATATCGCTCATTACGATCATCCCTTCGAAAAGCCGATTTGGGTGTTTCTTATGTGATAAGACCAATACACGAAATCAACAGCGAAACCAAGCGCCGCTTTGCCGGCTAGCTTTGAGCGCCGTACCGGGGCAAAGCTTCAGCCTCGCCGGCAAAAAAGCGGCTGAGCTCAACGATCATACTGCCCATCCGTTCCTCTTTAGGGGCCACAACCCGAGGTATCCCCGCTTCGTAAAGCCCTGCAGCGGTAACTTTACCTACGGCAACGGCAATCACCGGCCCGCGGAGCGCCTCCGTCAATTCGCCCGCCCGGCCGCGGTCAACCGCGAACTCCATCAGGAAACGGAACTGCGGACCGCTCGTAAATGTCACCGCATCCACCCGGCCCTCCAAAATATCTGACAGCAGCAACTCCAGCGCTTCCTCCGGCGGGGCGATGTGTCGGTAAGGCAGAATCGGGATGCAGCTTGCCCCCTTCTCCTCCAGCCAGGTTACAAGCCGAGGCGCCGGTTCGCCATAAAGCTGCAGCATGACCGATTTCCCCGTCAAATCATAGCTCGTCAAACCGCGGATCAACCCTTCGGTGCTGCCGTCGTCATCGCGTACCACAGGCGAAAGCCCGCGTTTCTTCAGTACATTAGCCGTTTTATAACCCCTGGCGGCGATAAAGCCATCCCTCAGATTATCCCATAGCTGCCCTGCAATCCCCATATCTTCCGCCATATCGAATAAAGCGTCCAGCCCTATCCCGGTCGTAAATATCGACCAATCCGGAGGATGGCTCACCCAGGAGATGATGCCGTTTCGCAGATGGAGATCATCGAGAAGAACCGTTCCCTGGGCTGGCCGATAAAACGGTATTCCGCCAAGGTTCTCCACCAGCTTACCCAGCTCATCCGCCCGGCGCGGTCCGGTAAGAGCCACTCTTTTTCCTTCCAGTCTTCGTGCCATGCCTCTCCTCCTTGCCATGCCGCTTGCGCGGTCCTATTAATTCCAGATTATACGAACGGGGAGAGGATGTAAATCGCAGGAACAATATATGTAGAATTTCCAATCTTATATAAATTCAACCAAAGATTGAATACGTATACCGGCAGCCGTGTGAAATATTCTTTCGATCCCTATTGTTCCCGGATTTCTTTGATTTTTTTGCAAGAAATACAACTGTTCACCGGACCCCACTATTTTTGTGCGAAATAACTGCACTCCATGCAGGCCTGTTGATTAGCCAAAAAAAGATAGAAAAAAGGATGCCGATTCATAAATCGTTTGTACCCCTGCAAACATCCGAAACGATCCATTGTTTTGCGAACGGTATTCTCCCGTGAGCCAATAAACGGCAGCGAGCCAAGCGGCAGAGTCCACGTTCAATTCCTGCAAAAATACAGGTTTTTTCGGTGAGATGGACCGATTTGATATAAAAACCTGCAAAAGTACAGGAAATTAGCGGGTACAGGCACCAATGCAAGCGAATATGGTGTGAAAAGATGTACTTTCGGCTAGGCCCCCTAATTCCGGAGTCCTGACCTACAAGATTTTTGCAATCGCAGGCTAGCTCATTTTTTCGCGTGTTTACAT